>CAZEMX010000013.1:32047-35569 GCA_964513415.1 uncultured Nitrososphaerota archaeon | reverse complement strand
CGTTGTGCGTCCCGCCGATGTTGACCTCCATGTCTGCCTGCGGGTCCTCCGTAGACCTGGGGACGCTGGACTGCGCGGCGAGATGGTATATCAGCTCGCAACCCTCTGCTGCCCCCCTGACCGCGGCTAGGTCCCTGACATCTCCCCTTACCAGTTCGACTGCGCCAGTGCTGATGTAACGCGCAATGTTGGAGAGTTCGCCAGTCGAGAGGTTGTCGAATACCCTCACGACATCTCCCCTCTTAATCAGCCGGTCGACTATATGGGGCCCTATGAAGCCCGCCCCTCCGGTTACCAGGACTCTCACATCGGACGCCTCTTCAATTTAGTCTATTTGCCCTCATATTAAAAATCCCCCCTCCGCATAAAGTATTAATTCGTCTGCACGTAATCTCCCCCAAGGGACAATCATCAAGGGAGTGCCCCGATTGAAGTACTTCACTAGTCCATACAACTTCATTCAGCAGGACACTCGGAAGGTGAAGATATACGATACGACCCTCCGAGACGGCGAGCAGACGCCGGGCGTGAAGTTCTCCAAGGAGCAGAAGGTGGCAATCGCACGGAAGCTGGATGAGCTTGGGGTGGACTCGATCGAGGCGGGATTTCCCGTGATATCGGAGTATGACGAGGCCGCCGTAAAGGCGGTCGCATCCGAGCGCCTCGATGCCGACGTCATATGCCTCTGCCGCGCCAAGCAGAAGGACATCGACGCCGCGCTGAGGGCAGAAGTGGACGGCATCATCGTCTTCCTTGCCGTATCTGACCTCCATCTTAAGTACAAGCTTCACACCGATCTGGCGACCTCTGTCACAATGGCAGGGGACGCAATAGACTACGCCAAGAGCCATGGCGTATTCGTCCAGCTTACGGCGGAGGACGCGACCCGCACCTCCATAGGGAACCTGACTGCGCTATTCAACGCCGCCAAGGAACGCGGCGCCGACCGGCTGGGATTAGCCGACACGACCGGATGCATAAGGCCGCAGGGCATGCGCTACCTTGTCGAGAAGCTGCGCAAGAACTTCGACATTGAGCTCTCCGCCCACTGCCACGACGACTTCGGTCTTGCAGTTGCGAACTCGCTGGCGGCTTACGAGGCAGGCATCGACGCCCTCTCGCTGTCCGTCAACGGGCTGGGGGAGCGGTGCGGGAACGCATCGCTGGAGGAGGTCGTCATGTCCCTCTACGCGCTCTACGGCGTCGACATGGGCTACAAGACCTCCGTCCTCAAGGAGCTCTCCGAGATGGTCTCGAAGTACTCCGGGATACCGATACCTATCAACAAGGCGATCGTCGGACCGAACGCCTTCAGGCACGAGTCAGGTATACACGTCGCCGCAGTCATAAAATGCCCCTTCACCTACGAATCTTACGAGCCTCAGGCGGTCGGGCAGGAGAGGAAGCTCACCTTCGGGCGCCACTCCGGATCCGAGGGCGTCAGGGAGAAGCTTAAGTCCATGGGCATGCAAGTGACCGATAAGGAGCTCGCCGAAATAATAAGGGCCCTCAAAACCATGCCCGTCGACGCAAGCCCGATAGACAACGGCGGACTTCTTGCATTCGTAAATGCAGTCCTGAACAGAAAAGGTTGAGGTGCGAAGATGGCGCTCTCGCTACACAAGGTTGCAAGCAGGAAGAAGGCAAGGGTAGCCATAGGGCTGGACACCTCGCAGGAGTCTGCCGAGAAGGTCATCAACTCGGCGCTCTTCGCGAAGAGGGAGGGATACATCGAGCCGGTTCTTGTCTCAGGCAACGACGTGGGCCCGGAGATCGACAAGACCAAGGTCGTCGGAACCGAGATGCCGCTCGTAGTCGAGCAGAACCCCGAGACCGTCTTCATCAGGATGATAAGGGACGGGGCAGTGGACGCGGGCGTCAGGGGAAACATGAGCTCGAAGAAGGTCATTCCGCTACTCAGGTCGGAGTTCCTCGTGGACAACCTGTGCAGGGTGTCTGTTTTGGAGGTCGCCAACCGGCTCGTCCTGCTCGCCCCGGTGGGCATCGAGGAAGGGGAGACCATGAACGAGCTCGTAGCGATATCTGAGAACTGCGAGGAGCTCGCTTCAAAGCTGGAGATGCCCCTGAACGTAGCCGTCCTCTCCGGTGGCAGGCTCGATGACTATGGGCGCAGCCCCAAGGTGGACAAGTTGCTCTCCGAATCGAAGGCGCTAACATCCTCGCTCGCAGCCCTCGGATTCAAGGTGACCAACTACGGCATCGAGATCGAGCGCGCACTTGCGGACGGCGTGACGATGCTCATCGCCCCGGATGGAATATTCGGCAACTTAATCTTCAGATCGATGGTGCTCATAGGCGGCATAGAGAGCTACGGCGCTGTTGCCACGGCGCTCCCGCGGGTATACATCGACACCTCAAGAGCGAAGGGGAGCTTCCTTCTTCCCATGATACTCGCCGGCGCGCTCAGCAGGCAGTGAGTCCATCTTACAATATGATGGGGTTTATCACCATGAGCACGAAACGAAAGACTTGGACCGAGAAGCTCAACGACAGCAAGGATCTGCCAAAGGTCGTCAAGATAGATGGGAAGATGACCAAGCGGTGGGGCGAGGGGACTGTCGTCATCCCCGCTCCGATAGAGGTCAACGAGCTGATGTCGATGGTCCCAAAGGGCAAGGTCACCACCATCAATGAGATAAGGCGGGCGCTTGCCAAGAAGCACGGCGCGACGATAGGTTGCCCCATAACGACCGGGATCTTTGCGTGGGTCGCCGCAAATGCCGCAGAGGAGGTCAAACAGAAAGGCGCCTCAGAGGGCATCCCATACTGGAGGACGCTGAAGAGCGGGGGGATTATAAACGAGAAATACCCCGGGGGCGCAGAGTCCCAGAAGCGGCTTTTGGAGGCTGAGGGCCACTCCATTGTCAAAAAAGGGAAGAATCAGGCGGTACAGTGCTTCGAGAGCAAACTATTTAATTTCTAAAAGATGCACAGGCTAAGCATTTTAATAACTGAAATACTATTGCCTACGGTGACAAAAAGGAGTCCGGGGGCGCCGGAAGCTGAACAGGCGGCTGAAACGCATCTGCCGATGCGCCAAGACCCTAAGCTCAGCCTGCCTGCGCACCCATCTGCGCCCCGGACATTTATGCGGCGCTACGCCTCAATTTGCCGTCTGGCCCTGAGCCTCCCCGTTGAACTTGGTCGCGAACTTGCTCTTCCCGCCAATGGCATTGGGGCCGCGCTCGCCAGTCCTTATCCGGATGCACTCTTCCAGCGGGACCACGAAGATCTTCCCGTCGCCTATGCTCCCCGTCTTCGCCGCCTTGAGGATGCCGTCGATCACCACGTCTGTGAAGTCGTCATTGACGGCGATCTCGATCCTCAGCTTCGGGAGCAGGTAGACGTCCTTCTTAATGCCCCTGTAGCTGGCGACATAGCCCCTGGTCTCGCCGCATCCCTTCGCCTTGGACACGCTCATCCGGAAGACCTCCCTTGCACTGAGCTCCTTCTTGACGTCCTCCAGCTTCTCCGGCTTGATGTATGCGATTATCAGCTTCA
>CAZEMX010000013.1:0-31947 GCA_964513415.1 uncultured Nitrososphaerota archaeon | reverse complement strand
CCCGTGTATGTGGCATCCGCGAAGATGCCTACCATGAGCGTCCCGAAGGCGCCTCCTACGCCGTGGACCGATACCGCACCGACCGGGTCGTCAATCCGGAGCACCCTGTCTATGAAGTCGACTGAGAGCACGACCAGGACGCCTGCTATGAGGCCTATTATGAGGGCGCTCGCTGGGCTGACGCTAGCGCAGCCTGCAGTGATGGCCACTAGCCCCACGAGGAGGCCGTTTATTGTCATACCAACGTCAGGCTTGCCGCTCCTTATCCACGACGTCGCCATCGCCGCAATCGCCCCGCCGGCAGCCGCTATGTTCGTGGTGATCGCGATCGTCGCTATGCTGGGCACAGACGCTGACGCGGTGCTGCCCGGGTTGAACCCGAACCACCCGAACCATAGCACAAGCGCCCCTATCGTCGCAAGCGTGATGCTGTGACCTGGTATGATGTTGACCTTGCCGTTGAAGTATTTGCCGATCCTCGGGCCGAGGACCGTGGCGCCCGCAAGCGCTGCCGCTCCCCCCACGAGGTGCACGACAGTGGAGCCCGCGAAGTCGATCATCCCGAGGTCGAAGAGCCAGCCCCCTCCCCATATCCAGTGGGCGACAAAGGGGTATATTCCGGCAAGGATGACTGCCGTGAAGATCAGGTAGGCCGAGAACTTGATCCTCTCGCCAACTGCGCCGGATACTATGGTGGCTGCGGTAGCGGCGAACATCGTCTGGAAGACAAAGAACGCATAGGTCGTGACGTTCGTGCCTGCCCAGATGTCGCCGGTCGAGATCGCGTTGAGCAACGGAAAGTCTGCAATGCTGCCCGTGAATCCAAAGATGTCCGTGCCGAATGCCAACGTGAACCCCACTATGAAGAACGTTATGGCGCCTATGACCGGCGTGATCAGGTTCTTCATGCATATGTTGCTGGCGTTCTTGGCCCTCTGCATCCCCGTCTCCAGCATGGCAAACCCCATGTTCATGAAGAAGACTAGGAATGCCGCCAAGAGGATCCATGTGGTGTCTATAGCGTTCACGGGACCATACTCGGCGGCTGAGACCGTCCCCGGTATGCACATAACCGGGAGACTAATGGCCGCTATCTTCAATAGTTTGTACTTCATTCTCCAACCTTCATTCCATTATGACATTCTATCGAAGATAATCTACAAAATATAAAAGAATATTTATTAAAACGGTTTATTTTTTGATAACGGTTCATATTTTTTATGAAAAAATAATAAAATATTTATGGAGGATTGGTAACCTAATATTCTATGGCACCTCCCCGAAGAACTAGCATCGCCCTTGACGAGGCTACTGAGAAGTATTTTGAAGAGCTAGTGAAGGGTGGGGAGTCGCAAAGCAGCATAATCAGGAAGGCTCTAAAGCTCTACCACTCCTTCAAGGGGATGGAAGAGCACGATCTGGGAAACGTGAGGGTCTACAACGACATGCTGGCGAGCGGCGAGCATGTCATACTGGACCTCGATCACCTGATCACCCTACTCAAGATAGCTGAGAGCTCAGGCGAGAAATCAAAGGTCTGGGACGCCTCGCACAGGATGGTTGCGAGGAACCACTCGGAGCAGTTCCGGGGCATGAGCGTGAGGCAGATCCTTGAGCGCTTGGAGGCATGCAACTTCTTCAGGCTCTCACAGTCGGGAGACAACTTCATACTCGTATTCGGGAGCGACGAGTTGAAGCGCTTCATGAAGGTCTTCTTGGAAGAGGTGCTCCGTGCCATACACAAGGACTGCGAGATAAAGGAGGACCTCACGAAGCTGCGCATAATTGTGAAGTAGCTGTTGCCATTGGCGAGAAATAAAAAATAGTCGTGCCCTATCCAGGGCCGTTCTAGTCCGTGCCGACCAGCTTGACGCCGGCGATGGCGGCGGCATCCGATGTCAGTGCCCTCAGGTCATCCCGCTCCAAATTGCCCGTGCAGGTCTTCCCTGAGAGCTGGGTGAACATCTCGAGCTCCTCTATCGTCGCGTTCAGGTAGTTCTCCACCCTCTGCGCCGCATCGTCGACCCTTATTCTCCTCCTAAGCGCCGGCTCTTGCGTCGCTATGCCGCGCGGGCACCTTCCGGTTGAGCAGAGGCCGCACATCCTGCATCCCATGGCGACTAGCACGCCGGTCGATATCGCGACTGCGTCCGCCCCCAGCGCGAGCGCCTTGGCGACGTCCGCCCCGTTCCTTATCGCACCGGAGATCACGAGGTTCACCTCGTCCCTCATTCCTGCCTCCCTCAAGCCCCTCTCCGCCTCGACGAGCGCAGGCAGCGTCGGCAGCCCCGCGTGCTCAATCACTATGTCGGGGGCGGCGCCGGTCCCTCCCTGCTTCCCGTCGATTACTATTATGTCCGCACCGGCCTTCGCCGCAATCTTGGCGTCGTCGCCCGCCCTGCCCGCAGAATACTTGACCGCTATGGGGACCTTCCAATCCGTTATCTCCCTGAGCTGCTCTATCTTCATCTTGAGGTCTTCCGGGCCGACGATATCCAAGTGCCGCGCCGGGCTGACTGCGTCTGCCCCGAGGGATATGCCCCTCACATGGGCGACCTCCTCCGTGACCTTCTCCCCCATGAGGAGCCCTCCCTGCCCGCCCTTCGCACCCTGCCCGATCTTGATCTCGATTGCATCCGCCATCTGCAGGTAAGCCGCGGAAACCCCAAATCTGCCTGACGCATACTGTGCTATCAGTGTCGATGCCGCGTCCCTCTCATCCCTCAGCATGCCCCCCTCTCCGGTATTGGTCGCTATCCCGACCTTGGTCGCCGCCTTCGCCACAGCTAGCTTGGTTTCCCTGCTCACTGCCCCAAACGACATGGCGCCAATTATTATCGGCGCCTTCAGCCTGAGTGGCCTCTCCGCATACCTCGCACCAAGGACGACCTCGGTGCTGCAGGGTTCCCTGTAGTGGTCGATCGGTGGCCTCGAGTTCTGGGCGCAGAGGAAGACGAGGTCGTCAAAGTGCGGGAACTTCCGCCATGCCCCCATGCCCCTCACCGGAGTGTGGCCCTTCGATGCCTTGAGCTGCAGGTCGTCGATGTCCCGCCTGCTCCAGTTCTCATTGGGGACCTCCTGCACCGGGACCACCCTGATCGCCCTTGAGGCGCACTGCTCAACGCAGACTTCGCAGCCGACGCACCCTAGGTCGTTCAGTGGAGCCATGTAATCTGGCCTTACCATCTTGAAGACGCCTTGCGGGCAGACCTTCTCGCAGGCGCCGCAGGTCCTGCAGGCGCCATGGTCTATGGTGACCGCGTGCCTGACGTGTTCCCTCCTGACGTTGACGACGCCCCTCTCGGCCTTCACGAAGTACCTCGGGTTCTCCGGGACTATCTTGCTCAGGGAGTCCGGAGCCCTCAACCCAGTGCCGGCAATGACCGCCGCCACGTGCTCCACCTCGGCAGGGGTCGCAGGCTCGACCTTAGCGTTCTTCCCCAGCACCGGGCTCCCGCCGCTGAAGAAGATCCTGCCACCCATGATGGACTCGCCGGCGTAGTCTCCGAGCCTGCCAAGCACGACCGCCTCGCCCCCCATCATGTAGAGCCCCGTCATTATGCCTGTGTCTCCCCCGACTACTATGGTCCCTCCCTTCATCAGCGCGCCGACCCTGTCTCCGGCGTCCCCCATGACGACGATCTTCCCGCCGTAGATGCCTTGGCCTGCGCCGTTCCCGGCGTGCCCGCCGACGCGTATGGTCCCTCGAGTCATGTTGTCGCCAAGGAACCAGCCAGCGTTGCCGCTGATCGTCAGCTCGGGGCCATCTATCATCGTCCCTGTGAAGTAGCCGACTGGGCCATTGATCTCAATCGAGAGCTGTCCTGTAAGCCCTGCCGCTATGTGGTGGCGGCCCCTCGGCTCCTCTATTGCAACCCTCGCCGACTCCCCCTCCCTGAGGGCGCCCGCGACCGACCTCAGCGCCCTGTTCAGCTCGCGGGTCGTGGAGCGTGCCCCTTCCAGCACCTTCATCTCGCTGACCATACGACCGCCTCCCCCGGCTTCACGTTCCTGACTGTGCCATCCTTGCCGAGTATCCTCAGGGCGCTCTCCTCCGAGGCGACCGCCCTTATGCCGCCCCCCTCCAGTATGACCATAGGCCTGAGCCCAAGCTTGTCCCTGACCATGCCGATCTCGGTGCCTGTGGAGACGATGTATGAGAACGGCCCGTCAAGGTCCGCGACAGACGCCTCCAGTGCGTCCGAAAGCCTATCCCCCCCATTCAGCCTCTCGATGATGTAGTGGACTATCAGCTCGGAGTCGTTGCCCGTCTGGAACTTGAACCCCCGCCTCTCCAGCTTCTCTCTGCTCTTCCAGTAGTTGGTTATCTGGCCGTTATGGACCAGCGCCACATCGAGGTGGTCGAACGACTGGAACGGGTGGGCATGCAGCAGGTCCACGTTGCTCTCGGTGGAGAACCTGACGTGCCCTATCGCATGGCTGCCTGAGAACTTGCCGAGCTCGAAGTTGCTGTCCAGCTCGTCTACGGTCGTGGCGTCCTTGATTATGTCCATCCTCCTGCCCGCGCTCAGGACCTTAGAGTACTCTGTGCCGTTGATCTTGTCCACTATGCGGCGGACATCTGCCTCCTTTGCCTTTATGATATACCGGTCGAATCCGTAGCCGTTCATCGTCTTTATGCTGATGTTCCGGATGTCGCCCCCCGCCTCAGCTATCGCTGTGGATACCTTACTGATCACGCCAACGACATCCTTCGTGAAGACCCTTATGACATACTCGTCCTCTCCCCTCCCCTCTGTGTTGAAGAAGGCCACGCCTGCCGAATCCAGCCCCCTGTGCTGCAGCCCCCTTAGCATCGAGGTCAGGAGGACTCCGACCTCGCCGGTGCCGTTGAACATCACTCCCGCTATTCCGCACATTCGAACTAACCCTCTTTTTGATGAAGTAATGCAAACTCCCCATCAGACTATAAAGACCTATTTATGATGCCATAATAACTCATAATAAAAGGTAATAATTGCGCACTTCTGCTCAAGATTCCTCACTCCAGCAGCCGCATTCAGGAGCGCTGCCGAATCAACAACTAGAAATATTTGACCCGCATTCTATAGCTAGGGTAATTGCAATGGGCAGCACGGCTGTCGAAAAGATCATCTCGAGCGCCCTTGGAAAGAGCGTCAGCGAAGGGGAGTTCGTGGAGGCTCCGGTGGACTTCGCCTACTTCCATGACGGGACCGGGCCGCTCATCATCGACGCCCTCAAGGAGATGGGCGTAGACAAGATAAAGGACAAGGAGAAGGTCGGCATAGTCTTCGACCACTCCGTCCCCCCCTACAACGACCAGGGGGCGACACTCCAGGCAAAGGTTAGGAAGTTCGCCCGCGCCCAAGATATTCCGCGCTTCCACGACCTCGGCGATGGGATATGCCACCAGGTCATCCCGGAGAAGGGCTACGTGACCCCCGGCCAGATCGTCTTCGGCGCGGACTCGCACACCTGCACCCTCGGCTCATTCGGCCTCTTCTCGACCGGAGTTGGCGCCACAGACCTCGCCTACATCCTCGCGACCGGCAAGACTTGGATGAAGGTTCCGGAGACGCTCATGGTGGACTGCAAGGGCGTCTTGGACGATCGCGTCTCGTCTAAGGACCTGATCCTCGAGATCGTGCGGGTCATAGGCACAGACGGCGCGACATACAAGGCCCTGGAGTTCGCAGGTGAGGCGGTAAGGGCGATGTCCCAAGCCTCAAGGATGACCATGTCGAACATGGCAGTCGAGATGGGCGCAAAGACAGGCTTCATCGAGGCCGATGCCAAGACTGCGGTCTTCCTTAACAGGTCCGACGGCAAGAGGTTCAAGACCGACCACGCCGTCCCGAAGATCGAGGTCGACGCTGGCAGTCTCGAGCCGCAGGTCGCGTGCCCGGGCAGCGTCGCCAACGTCAAGCCGATATCAGAGGTGGAGGGCGTCCACATCGACCAGGCCTTCCTCGGCTCCTGCACGAACGGCAGGTACGAGGACCTATACGAGGCGGCACGCCTGCTCAGACACAAGAAGGTCCACAGGGACACCCGCATGATAGTAATACCCGCATCCAAGGAGACCTACATCGACGCGCAGAGGGACGGGCTCCTTGACATATTCCTCGAGGCCGGCGCCATGATAGGCGTCACCGGTTGCGGACCCTGCCTAGGCGTCCACATGGGCGTCATAGGCGAGAACGAGGCGTGCATCTCAACATCCAACCGGAACTTCATAGGTCGCATGGGGGCAAGGAGCTCCTCTGTCTACCTGGCGTCGCCTCAGGCGGTGGCAGCCTCTGCGATCGAGGGCAAGATAACCGACCCGAGGAGGGTTGCATGATGACCGTGCTCAAGGGCAGAGTGTGGAAATTTGGGGACGACATCGACACCGACGTCATAATCCCGGCCAAGTACCTGCGGTCGGTCGACAAGACCGTCTGGCCGAAGCACGTGCTCGAAGGGCTGGACCCAGATTTCAGCTCCAAGATAAAGCAGGGGGACATAATAGTCGGCGGCAAGAACTTCGGGTGCGGCTCCAGCCGGGAGCAGGCAGCCCTCGCAATAAAGTGGGCGGGAGCGGTTGCCGTCGTTGCCGAGTCATTCGCGAGGATATTCTTCCGTAACGCGATAAACAACGGGCTCCCTCTGATAGCGGCAGAGGGCATCAGCAATGCGGTCAAGGAGGGGGACGTCATCGAGGTCGATCTGGACACCGGGGACGTCAAGACCAAGAAGGGGACGCTGAAGTCTGCGCCCCTCCCCCCGTTCCTTCAGGATATCCTCAAAAGCGGCGGTCTCGTAAATTACTACAAGGCACACAAAGCTACGTAGCGTAATTCGGTGCCTGCTATAAAGTTGGAGGCCGGGATTTGGACCTGTTTGCGCAGTCTTTGCGCCCCGTGTGGCATAGGCTGAACGCACTGAGGAACGAGTCCCGCTTCAGCACGAATCTGCTGATTGGTTACATGCTCGGCACCCGCATCATGGTGGGCCCTGCCGTCAGACCGACCAAGGAGGTGGCCGTCAATGACAAACGCATCTGATGCTGCCGTCAGTTGCCTGGAGAGGCTCGGCGCCAGCGTCGCATTCGGCATCCCCGGCATGTGGTCCCTCCCGATATACGAGTCACTCGCATCATCGTCGATAAAGCACGTGCTGGTCAGGCATGAGGAGTTCGCGACATATGCGGCAGACGGCTTCGCTCGAGCATCCGGCAGGTTCGGCCTCTGCGTAGGCACCTCGGGTCCCGGCGCTGTGAACATAGCCGCCGGTCTGGCAGTGCCATGCCGCGACCACTCGCCTGTGCTCGCCCTCACCGGGCAGGTCCCCACCGAGGAGCTGGGCCGTGGGTGGATAGAGGACATGGACCTTCCCTCTATATTCAAGCCGGTTACCAAGTCGACGATGCAGCTCATGGATGCAAGCTCGGCATACACCGCCGTGGCCGAATCGTACAAGGTCGCGATGGAGGGATGCCCGGGGCCCGCACACATAAGCATCCCGGGTGACCTGCAGAAGCGCCCCTCCCAGATCAGGGACTACACGCCGATACTGTCAAAGCCTGACGCCGACCCTATCATGATCAACGCCGTCCTCGAGGCGATCATGGTCTCGAAGGCACCCGCCATAATAGCCGGCTGGGGCGCCATCCAATCCGGGGCCTCGGACTGCGTCCTCAGCCTCGCTGAGCGCCTCTCTGCCCCCGTCGCCACCTCTTACATGGGCAGGGGCATCATCCCCGAGGATCACCCGCTCGCCGCGGGGCCTGCCGGGAGGAGGGGGACCATCTCAGCCAATAAGGCTATCTCCGGATGCGACCTGCTCATCTCCCTCGGTTGCAGGCTCACGAACATGACCACCGCCGGCTCGTCGATGAACTGCGCCGTCATCCATGTCGACATCGAGCCAAACAACTTCACGCCGCTGGCATCGATCAAGGTCAAGTCTGACATATCCGCATTCATAGCTGATCTGCTCCCACGGCTCCCGCCCATCAAGCGCTGTCCTTGGTTCTCACCATCCGAGGAGCCATCCGAAGGCGGCCCCGCAAAGGGCTTCGCAAAGGCGATAGCTGCATTCAGGGACGCCATCATCGCGGTCGACATCGGGCAGCACACAATCTGGACCCTTACTACGGTGAAGCCGACCCGCCCAAGGAGCATCCTCTTCTCTGGGAACCTGTCTGCGATGGGATACGCCCTCCCTGCCGCGATAGGCGCCAAGCTTGCCGCGCCCGAGAGGAAGGTTATATCGGTGATGGGCGACGGAGGCTTCCAGATGACCTCCTCCGAGCTCTCGACCGTCAAGGAGAACGGGCTGGCGATAGCCTTCTGCATCTTCAACAACCGGACGCTCGGCCTGATCAGGCAGCTGCAGGAGAGGGTCTACGGCAGAACGTATGGAGTGGACTACTCCGCGCCTCCGGACTACGTCAAGCTGGCAGAGGCGCACGGCATACGCGCCATCCGGGCAGAGAAGCCGGAGGAAGCCCAAGACGCGCTAAAGAGCTTCGACGAGCCGCTCGTGATCGAGATGCCCCTGCCACGGGACTCCGGTGTGCCCTTGGGCCGGCCGCGCGTCCTCGATTGAGCAGCATTCGATAGTGTGGTTTATACCTCTGAGCGATGATTTAGTAGATGTTACTTCTTGCATAAGAAACGATGGTGGTGCCATAATGGTAGACCAGTACGACAGCGCGTCGATCCGGAAGCTCCTCTCAGGCAAGCGTTGGATATCCCCGCACAGGAGGGTTACCGTGGTCGTCGACGAGGGCCGGAGGGTCGCGGAGATCATAGAGGAGCACGCGCGGGGGACTTGCCTCGGCGGCTCCGCATGGTCGCTCTACCACTACACCAAGAACAGCAAGGACGTCTATTGGTCCAAGCGCGAGGGCCCCCGGATCTTCTACAAGGCGCGCACCTCTGCCGCCCACAAGCCGACCGAACTCGTGGCCAGCTACGATCCCGCGTCGATCGAATCCGTGGTCGTCGACGGAGCCCGCGTGAGGGTTACCTACTCTGGGCTGGCAGGGGCTGGGGTCGCGGCGCTCAGCAGAGGGATGGCGAAAGGGGTAAGGGCCGTCGAGGTCAACGAATACGGCGGGGGAAAGAAGGTCGGCCGTGCCACCCTGGTGGTGCCAAAGAAGGAGAAGCTTATCGTGGGGATAGACGACACCGACAAGGCGGACGAGGGCGCCACATGGTCGCTCGTCAACGAGCTGGCGAACGAGATGTGCTCCAAGTTCCGTGGAGTGGAGTACCTCGAGCATGCGATCGTCCAGCTCTATCCGCAGAACCCCCACAAGACCCAAAACTGCGTCGCCGTTGCCGTCTCGCTCGCCACGCCCCCGGGCTCGTGGATGAGGGTCGTCAAGGCATTCGAGGAGAGGCTGGCAGAGCACACCCTCTCGAAGGAGACCGGCATGGCATTCTTCAGGGGGATTGACATCCCGAAGCCCCTCAGGGATTATGCAGACAGGGCCAAGTCCTCTATGGTCACTGTCGAGGAGGCGAAGGCTGCCGCAAAGGCATACGGCGTCGAGACCGTAAAGATCACGGGGGAGCGGGGGCTAATAGGCGCGGTAGCGGCGATAGCCTACGTCGAGAGCCCGGACGCGGCAGTGCTCCTGCCCAAGGAGATGTAGGGCAGCATGTACGACTATGTGATAGTCGGGTCCGGCGCCGGCGGGGCGACTGCCGCCAAGGAGCTTTCGGTAGCCGGAAAGTCCGTGCTCCTCCTCGAGAAGGGCCCCAACATCGGGCAGGGGAACGCGTCCAAGGCTTATGTCGTCATCAAGGCGGGCGTCGAGGTCTGGCAGACGTCGTGCCTCGGCGGCACAACGACCGTTTCCATGGGCAACGTCATGAGGAGCAACCTGAGCCAGAAGTTGGACGAACACATGACCGAGGCGGAGCAGGAGATGAACGCCTGGACCATACCTCCTGACAAGCTAGGCCCCGCGTCGCGCCTGCTCAGGGGCTTGTCCAAGGAATGGAGGCCGATGCCCAAGGCGATCGACCTTAAGAGGTGCATCTCGTGCGGGCTCTGCGCCATCGGCTGCCTCCAGGGTGCGAAGTGGGACGCCTGCCACTACATCGAACAGGCCGTCGCCAGGGGATGCAAGGTCGCAACGAACGCCGGTGTCAGAAAGGTGCTGGTCGATGGGGGTCGCGCCATCGGCGTCGAGACGATCGACGGACGCGTCTTCAAGGGAAACAACATCATACTTGCCGCGGGTGCCATCGAGACTCCCAGGGTCCTGTTCAGGTCCGGCGTGGACTCGGTGGGAAGGGGGCTCTTTGTCGATACATTCGTAACCGTGGGGGGCGTCCTTGCCGGGGCCGGGCAGAACCATGAGGTCGGGATGGGCCTCTACATCGAGCGAGACGGATACATCCTCTCGCCGCACCACTCTGCCCTGCTCTTGCCGATGCTGGCGGAGAGGGGCATAAAGGCCGGACCGCAGGACATCCTGAGCATAATGGTGAAGATCAAGGACGAGCCCAGCGGGGCTGTCAAGCAGGGCGCCGTCGTGAAGGAGAGCACAAAGCGCGACCTTGACCTCCTGGAGACGGGGAGGAAGGAGGCAGTCGGTCTCCTCCTTAATGCCGGCGTCGATGAGAAGACGATAGTCGAGGCGCACCCTAGGGGCGCCCATCCCGGGGGGACGTGCAGCGCATTCGTGAGGTCTCCCGTCAAGACCTTCACGGACATCCGGTCGCTCAGCATCGCGGACGCGAGCGTCATACCGGGGCCATTCGGAATCCCGCCGATGCTCACGGTAGTTGCCATCGCAAAGCGGCTGTGCTCACTTCTTCTTGGACGTGCGTAGAAGGTACTTCGCGATCAGCTCGGGGATCTCGCACTTCGGCGGTGCGTAGGGAACCGGCTCCCACGCTGGCGCCTTCCTTATGAACTCCTCCAGCTCGTCGAGCTCCATGCATAGCAGTATGTGCCCGTCCCTGCTCAGCTTCAGCACGATGTCTATGTTGTCAACCTGCACCGTCCCCGGGTTCGGGACGGCGATGGCCTTCTTCCCCAGCGCAAGCAGCTCGAAGAGCGTCCCGGCGCCGTTGTGGGTAACCACCAGGTCCGCCTCCCTGTAGCGCTCGCCGAGGCCCTTCTCGAAGCGGAACCACTCCGTGTTCTTCGGGATGTACTTTCCGTCGCCTATCTGGCAGACAACATCAGATATCGCGCCTCTGCCTGCCAGCCCGTCCATCCTCTCTATCAGGGCGTCGAAGGGGGCCACGGAGCCGACGGTGACGAATATCATCATGAGAGCCTCCCTGCATAGACTGCCCTGGAGTAGATCTTCTTCATCTCGGGCCACTGGACGAACGTCACGTTGGCGAAGCGGTAGAGGATCCTGCCGGTGCCGGACTTGCTGTAGACCCTGGACCAGTCCTCGATGTAGATGACCTTCTTGCCCATGAGCCTCGCGAGTATCGAGACCGGGACCGCTGTGCCTGGGCCGGCGCTCACCACTGCATCGGGCCCCAGCTTGAGCAGCAGCCTGAAGGATTCGAAGAAGAGGCGGATTACCTTGACAGCTGACATGAAGAAGCCATCTTCATGCCGCCTCGCCCGGTGGACCTTGTGGATCTCTCCCCGCTTCGTTATCTTGTTCTCGGAGAGCGCATCGTCCATGCCTATCATGTAGATATACTCGAATCCCTGGGGTAACATCTCGACCAGACGGATCATCTGGGCCGTGTGACCGCCGCTTCCAAGGACTACGAGGAGCCTCAATCATTCACATCCGGAGTTCCTGTTCCTAGGTATACCTCAATGCAGGCATGGTATTTAGAGATGCCCCTTCCCGAGTGGCCCGCCCATAAAGCCTTAAATAACATTAACCATCAACGGTTTCTTGTGGTTCTTGATGAACCCCCTGCTTCCGGTATCCATCTGTGTCGCATTCGTCGTGACGTTTTACATGACGATGAAGTGGATACCAATGGCGAAGAGGAACGGCTTGGTGGGCAAGGACATCAACAAGCCCAGCCACCCCGAGGTCGCAAACATGGGCGGTCTAGCAGTCATGGCGGGGATCATAGCGGGGCTCCTCTTCTATGTTGGGATCAATACCTGCGTCTTCAGCCAATCCCTCTTCCTCCCTGCAACCTTCGCCATGATGTGCACGATCCTGATCATAGCATTCGTCGGCATAATCGACGACATCCTCGGGTGGAAGGTAGGGCTCTCGCAGCTCCAGAAGCCCCTGCTCACGATACCAGCCGCGCTGCCGATGATGGTGATCAACGCAGGCGTGTCGTCAGTCTCGCTCCCGCTGATAGGCGACGTGAACCTGGGGATCCTGTACCCGCTGCTGCTGGTGCCCGTCGGCATCGTGGGCGCCTCGAATGGATTCAACATGCTCGCAGGCTACAACGGGCTTGAGGCGGGGATGGGTGTCATAATCCTGACTGCAATGGGCTTGGTGGCATACTACACCGGAAGCACCCATGTTGCCCTCATGGCGATGATAGCAGTCGCGGCGCTGCTGGCCTTCTTGATCTTCAACTGGTGCCCGGCAAAGGTCTTCCCGGGGAACGGCTTCACCTACATGGTGGGCGCCATCATTGCCTGCATGGCAGTGCTTGCGAACATGGAGAAGCTTGCCTTGGTGGCGTTTGTACCATACTATATTGACTTCCTTCTCAAGGCAAGGAGCAGGATGAAGGCTGAGGAGTTCGGCAAGGTGCAGCCGGACGGGTCCCTGAGGAAGCCATACGAGAGGTACTACGGGCTCACGCACATGCTCATCGATGCCATCTCGAAGCTGAAGGGGAAGGCGTTCGAGCGGGACATTGTCGTATCCTGCTATGCGATCGAGGCGGTCTGCGTAGCCCTCGGCACGCTCCTCTATCTCTGAGCCAGCACAATCGAGCACCTTTTCTATAGGATGCAGTCAATACTCTTCAAGGTGGTTACAACGCCCGGCGAGCAGCGCATTGTCATGGTGGCATGGAGGCGCCTCTCGCGCCGCTCGCAGCTGCTGTCTGAGGCGCTCGGGGCCGACCTCCTCTTCTTTCCAGATAGGCTACCGTACCTCCGGGCGGCATACAAGACTATGCGGGCAATATCAAACACCAAGCCAGATGTGCTCATCATTCAGCTACCGCAGGGTCCACTCCTTCTTGTGGCTCTTGTCCTTAGGCTATTCCGCTGCTTCAAGCTGGTTGCAGACGTCCACACAGGATTCCTTATGCGCTGGGAATGGAAGAGCCTCCTGCTCAACATGCCCTTCAAGCGGCTACTTGACCGGTGCGACATAGTTGTCATACACAACGAGAAGATGGGCGAGTTGCTCTCAGAAAGCGCAAAGGAGAAAGCCTTGGTTGTCTATGACCCTTGGTTCATAATCAAACCCGTTGATAAGCAGCCTCTGTTCGATAACTACATCGTTTTTCCCGCCTCCTACCACCCTGACGAGCCACTAGATGAGGTCCTCGAGGTTGCCCGTGAACTGTGCCCTGAGGTTAAGATCAGGATTACTGGCAACTGGAGGAGACGCCCTGAGGTTAAGCGGCATGAGTCAGAACGAATTACCTTCACTGGATACCTTACAAGTGAAGAATACGAGCGACTAATTGCCAACGCTTCCGGGATCATCTCAGGAACCCGGGAGGAATATACTGCACTCATGTCCGCATGGGAAGCCATCGCATACTCGAAGCCCCTCGCCATAACTGACTCCCAAGCACTGCGTGAGAGCTATGGCGATTATCCCATTTACTATAGCTGGAAGGACAAAGGCAGCATCGCCAATGCCATTGGCCGGTTGTTCGAATCGCCTCCAGACGAAATTGCTAGAGCGCGCCTCAAAGATAGGGCTGCTGCCAGACTCGCGGCTCTTGCATCCGCGATGGCGCGGCGCCATGCCTGATCGGGATCTATCCACCTCTGGAGGCATTTCTCCTCAGCCTGCCCCATTTGAATACACCCTCAGCAATGCCGTAGGCATAGAATGCCTCCCCGAGGGTCGTCTTGAATAGCAGATAGGCGATCCTGCTAACGTTCATAAAACGCGCTTTCGAGGCTATCCTGAACAGGAGTATGAAGTACAGGGCAAGGAAGGCGAGCGCAACATATCCATTGAACATCAGGAACAACGCCGCAAGCACCAGTGAAGCCAGCTCCTTGACCGGTCTGATTACTAGGTCGTAAAGGTCAGACGCCGAACGGTACTTTATAATGTATTTCCATGACGATCTGCCGTACCACCTGCGCTGGACCCCGAATTCTTTGATCGTATGAGGGTAGTGTCGCGCGCAGTAAGTGTCGATTATCTTGACCGGAACGCCGAGCCCCTCAAAGAAGCACTTGTCCTCATATATGCCCAAATTAACCTCGTATCTCTTCCCTAGCGTGATTTCCCTCGTCATCGCAAAATAGATGTGGTTAGAAATTCCCGCCTCATCTAATGAATTATCGAGCATTATCTGTCTCTCTAGCCACGTGTCAGGCGTTATCTTGACCTTGACGCCGATCCATGGGTGACTATTCAATGCCTCGTCCGTCTTTGACAACAAATCATCTGAGATAAGATAAAAATCGGCATCCAAAAAGCAGATGTGTTCGCCTTGTGCATTCTCAAGCCCAATCCTTCTCGCGTTTGGAACAGAGCGCGTTTCGCCAAAATCATTCTCGAAGAGTAACCTGACCTTCAGTTGTGGGTCGTTATTCTTCTTGATGAATTCTTGGATGGTACTAATCGAGGTGTCGGTTGACCCTCCATCAACAAGGATTAGTTCAATGGGTCGGAACGTCTGCCTGACTACTGTATCCAATAGCTCCTTAACCCCTCTTTCTTCATTCAAAAAGGGTACAACTATCGATATCATGCCTTTGTAGCTCCATCTTTAGCATCATCTTAACCGCTCTTGATTCAGTGCAATAATGCGTTCTACTGTTAATTATTTCTTTCAACTCTGTAGATGCACCAATCCTGCTTGGGAATAGTTGGTGATCATGTGCCCAGCCGAATCGAACTTAACCGAGGACTTTTTTCATCTCTTGCTCCGCCCTGCTTACGAAGTTCGCATAAGAGAATTCTGATGCCTTTCGCATCATCGTTGTGCTTATCTCATCCTCCCTTCCTGCAATAGATGATATTATTGATGGAACCTCTTTAATCTCGCTAAATGTCAACGTATCATCTCCAACTATCTCCTTAGGGCCGCCGGATCTATGCACCACAGGTATGCACCCGCACGACATCGCCTCGACTATTGCGATTCCAAAGTCCTCATTGCGCATCGCATGGAGGAAGAACCTTGACTTAGCAAGCAGAATTTCGAGATCGGCGTCAGGAACGTCTGGCATCAACAAGATGTTCTCTCTACCCACCGCCTGCGCTGCAATCTTCTCGTAGTATGCCCTGTCATAAAGCGCCCCGCATATTATGAACTTCATTGCTGGCATAGTTTTCGCCAGCTGAACGACCTCCTCATATCTCTTCTCAAAGCTGAACCTTCCGACGCTCACAACCTGCCTCACTTTGTCTCCGGGTGTCTTCAATTCGACCGGAGGGTAAAGAACCGACGCGTCTCGCCCCCATTCCTCCTTGATCCTGCTTGAAGTGAAATTCGAATTTGCTAGTAGAATACAATTTTCCGGGATTCTGCGGGAAATGATCTCATATGGACGCCTATAAGCACTCCAGAACGCTCCCTTCCTCTCAACCTCCCTCAGTCTGTGCATGATGGGGTTGTGGACATATCTTATCATCCTTCTCGGTTTAATGATCGGAGCGATGTTCAAGCCGGAGGTATCGACTACTAGGTCGAATCCGGACATCTTGGTCGTAAACAGCCTAGGTAACGTGTTCCTATAAAGCCCCATGAAACTTCTCAATCGGACTGTGCCAACCTTCACGTGTTCAAAGTCAACATGCTTTCCAAAGACCTTCTTTATTATGCCCCCGTCGAGATCTTCGTCGCCGGAAAATAATTTGGGCACGAGTCCCATGTTGTTCATGGCTTCGAGAAAGCCTATAGCTACCTTCTCGCCGCCCCCTATCCTTGCAAGCGAGCCATGAACCAACCCCACTTTCATGGATAAACCTGTCGAGTTGGTTGCTTTAAATCTGTTGCATTGCCGGCGATCAATTGGTCGCCCTCTTAAGAAAGAAGGACATAGCCGCTAACGTCAATTAAAACCCCAATGCATAAAATAAGGGCGCAGCAGTGAATATTTATGGACATTATTGTCAATTCCCTTCCATTAAGGGAAGGCTATGGCGGTGGAGCAAAGAGGAGCTATAACGTCCTTAAGTATTACGCCGATTACGGAATAACCCCGTATCTTTACATTCCCGTAAACACCTTGGCATACCTCAAATCTCAAGACCGGAACGACAATCTGATAGGCGAATTAAAGAGGACGCTTGAGTCCCTGTCGAACAAAGGCGTGCGCATACCTGAATACATCTTTGCCCTCATTGAGAATGGGTCTTTATCTGCCATCTTCGGGCGAGGTCCCTTGAGGGCATTCTCCATGCTGAGCACGCTACCGCTATTCAACAAAAAATACGCGAAATATGAGGCTGAGGCGATGCAGACGCTCGCTCTTCAGGCGAGAAACGCAAGAGCGATCTACTGTATGCATGAGACATATGACCACTGTGCGACAAGCCTGCGCCTAGCCGCCCTGATGCGTCTGCCTCTTGTTGTAACCCTTCAGGCCGATCCGTTTGAGAAGAGGTTGAACACCTTTCGGTTTCTACCAAAGAACCAATCCGCAAAGCTGATCCCCTCTTACTCCTACACACATCTAATCAACCATTTCAATCAGCGAAGCAATCGCGCCCTGTTCTTGCAGATGCTGCGTTCTGGAAATCTTAAGGCGATGTTTGCCCCTTCCATTGCGCCTTTCGTCAATTCAGGTCTAGATGAGTTAGCCCGTGCATATCACATTCCGACAAAGATACTCCGCCCGGCCAACGCTCACGACGCACCACAAAATGTAAAGAGGGTCGTGAAGACATTGCAAGGAATCTTCTTTGCTAGGATCGTACCAGAAAAGGGCATCTTTGAGATCCCTTACATCTGGCGTCTCATAAACGACGAACTTCCAAACGCACATCTCGACATCTGTGGGCACTTCCCTTCAAGAATCAACAGAGCTACGTTCTTCAGAATCGTCGCCAAATTGGGCCTCTCGTCAACGATAACATACAATGGTCTCATCGATACAAGCAAATTATACGACCTGATTAGATCATCGAAGCTGTTTCTATATCCTTCACACTTTGACAGCTTCTCTCTGGGCATTCTTGAGGCACTCGCCAATCAAACAACTGTTGTGGCTTACAATATTCCTGCTGTGAGCAGTTCTTATCAGGGCGTAGAGTGCGTCCACCCTGTGCCTGAATGGGATATCGCACGAATGGCCAGAGAGGCCATTAAGATACTCAGAATGAGCGATGATGATTACTGCCGGGAACACACAAATCCGCGCACTATGGATTACGTGCGTCTTCATTCTTCGTGGTCCCTAGTTGCCTCTTCCGAGATCGAACTCATTAAAAAGACTCTTGCTCTGAGTTGATTTTTAATAATCCTTGGCATACGTTTATTACAAGAAAGACTCCCCTTGGAATGATTCTGATTTGAGCCAGTCTCTATCATGCGCTATCCAAAATGGCGAAAGGATAGGTACAAAGGTAAGGCTCAGGTACGCCTCGATAATACTATTCGGACTTAACATTGCCGGGGCGATATTCAGCTTCTTCTTCATCGCCCTTATTACAAACAAACTTACGATAGAGGAATACGGCACTTGGGTAATGCTGCTGAAATACGTCCAATACATGATGCTACCGTCGATAATCTACACTCTCTGGCTACCTCGTGATCTCTGCCGGGGGCAGAACTCTGCACGTACAGGCCTCTATACATCTCTCATCTTTGGGGCAGCATCGGTCCCTTTGTATCTGGTTTTGATGTTGGTCATCTCATTGAATTTCAACCAGCCCCTGGTGCCATTGTTACTGTCTTGTCTCGTGCTCTTCTTCGAATATATTTTCACCTCATTAAGCTCGATCTCATCATCATATGCACCGGAGCAAAACGGATACTCGTCAGTGGGGATGAAGGCCGTTCAGGCGATCTTCGGCTTCGTATTAGTCGGGGCAATGTCCGCCGGGCTGACCGGCGCCGTAATTGCAGCCATCGCCGGCAGAGTGATCATGAATGTTATCTCGCTTTATTATAACCGAACACTCATTGCCGCCTCCTCCTTCAACATGAGGACACTCAAGGGCTGGCTGAGCAAATTTTGGTTGCCCCTTTTTGGAAGCCTGATAGGTTTGCTCCTAACGCTGGATGTCATTGTCGTGCGGATCTTCTATGGCAACGAAATACCGATTGCATACTATGGCGTATGCATAAATATCCTGACGATCGCGCTACTAGCCAACGCTGTAGCCACCTCCCTCTACCCAAAAATAGTCAGCAAGAAAAACTTGAGTGATATGCCAGAAGCAATATGGCTCCTCCTGCTGTTCTCTGTACCTGTCGTGTTCGCCATATTCATATATGCCGAGCCTCTGATTGCCATCTTTGGGATGAAATACGTGGGCGTAGCATGGGCGCTACGCGCCTTCACCATCGCCTTCTTCGTCCAACTCGTTGCAACTTTACCTGGCGCCGCATACCAAGCGCTCGAATCGTCAGACGAAAATGGATCTGCAACCACCCGGTCGCTGCTAAGATCCGCTTGGTTCAAGAACTCGCTAGTTACTTTGATTGCCAACTCTTTCTATCTGAGCATGCTTATGGTGTCTGCTAGTTTTGGCTATCCCTCTCTGAACTTCGTTAGCATCTGGGGGGCGATCACCATCTTTTCGAATGGGATTTACTTCGTGCTTATCTTGTTCTTACTGAAGCGCGACTTCAACCAAGCCTTCCCCTTAAGATTGCTCGTCAAAAATCTGGCAATCCTCAGCGCCCCCGTTCCGCTCATACTGATCCCCTTCTGCTTGGTTCAAATCTCGCTGTCTGAGAACGTCTTTATCATGATACAGAACTTGGTTCTGCCTGGCGCATCATCTTTCTTATTATACTTCCTAGGCCTATTCTGCATAGATAAGCGGTTCCGGAAGACCGTTCATGATGCATATGTGAAGGGGATCTCCATTCTCAGTCCGCCGAGGAATTAGAACCGGTCTATCTCCCATTGCGATGAACCGGCAACTTTTTGGCTGCCGATGAAATCCCCTATAAGGTAGAATGGTTGCTAAATTATACTGGCGATATATGCTGCCTATTAATGATCTGTCTGACCCAAAGGTCACTCTGATTTGGCTGAATTACAACAGTATGCATTTCATTGAGCTAGCCAAATCCTCCATCAAATCAATTATGGAGCTTGACTATCCAAACTACGAGACTATAATCGTCGATAATGGATCGACCGATGGTAGCTTTGAATCAATAACTGAATACCTCGACCATTCCATCCATCCAAGGCACATTTGCAAAATTATCCGAAACGACCGGAATCTGGGTTTCACAGCCGGCATAAATTCAGGATATGAAAAAAAGGATAAATCGAGTAGATACGTCCTTCCGATAAACAACGATGCGATAATGTTGCCAGAATCCTTGCGGCAACTCATTCGGGTAATGGAGATCAACAATGACATCGGCGCGGCGCAGGGCATTGTCTTAAGACTCGCCTCCGATGAAATCGACTGCACAGGTGGTATTATCGACGAACTCTTTTTACTACACCTCCCTGATCTTAATGCACTCAAATACCAAGACGAAATTGCCGTAACCTATCCCGAGGGGGGTCTGCCCGATCTACCGGATCGGTGTAATCGACTCCTTCAATGATCGCCTATTCATCACTGAGGGCGTGATGTACTACTTGGAAGATGTTTTCAACGGTATTATGATTTGGAATTTAGGGTATCGGTGTGTTCTTCTGCCTTTTGTGGTGGCGCATCATAGCCGGGCAGCCGTCACTTCGAGATACATTGTATCCGTCAAGCCATCCTACTACTTCCACCGGAATCGCATCGCCATCCTATATCTCAGCAACAGCAAATACAAGTGGATAACGGAACTGTTCTTCGAATTCCGGCTGATCCTTAGAAGCTTAAGCGCCGCAAAGGGGATGCTACATGCAGTTGTTGACGGATTCGCTCTCGGGATGTATCTGAGGAATAAGTATGGATACGTGCTGGACATATACCGCGCCCCCCTCCATAAGACGTCCCCACTTGCATTCATATTTCCAGAGAAGCTTCATAATAAGCGCAATAGCTAATGCATCCTGCAAAATACATAGTGGGCCCGGAGGGACTCGAACCCTCGACCAACAGATTATGAGTCTGCCGCTATGGCCGGACTAAGCTACGGGCCCATTGCAAAAGCAAATTGACTTGCGCCAAATTTATTCCTTTTGGGTCGCCTTTGGGATGAGGAATTCCACGAAAGTGACCAACTCCTCTAGCCCCCCCTCCCTGAGGGCATCTGCCACATCCTTCAGCAACTGGGCCGCCCCGTTGAATTCGGAGAGCGCCCTAGCCACCTCCGACATGCATCCGTTGGCGTCGCCGGCAGCGAGCCTCTTTTGCCCTTCTTGATATCGCGCCTCAAGCCTGGATGCCCACGCCCTGACCTCCTCCGCCTTCGCGGCCACGTCTTCAGGCATCCCCCTCGCCAGTATTGAGAGCGATGACGACAGGGCAGCGATGCCCTTGAGGAGCTGCTCCGCCATCAGCAGCTCCCTCGTCGAGCCCAATGCCCTGAGCGCAGCATAGGACTCCTGATAAGCTGAGATCCTTCCGGCCCTAGCCCCCATCTCTATGATGTCTCCGACGGCATATCCTGATGTTTCAGCAATATTGAGCAGCGACGCTATGCGCGCCCCCTCCCTGCTGACCTTTATCAGCCGCCTCTTGGGGAAGCCGCCCTCCCTCTCCTCCTCCAGTATCCCTGCCTTTATCAGGCCGTTCACATGGTTCAGGATCGTGATGGTGCTGAATCTGGTCCTCTGGAACAATTCCGACATCGTCAGCTTCCTTCCGCGATATACTGCCATGAGTATCGTCGTAGGAACCTCTTTTGGCATCTTCTCCAACGCATGCACCACATTGTTTACTATCTAAAGTATTAGATGTTTAGAAACTAAAATAGTTATCTGTTTGATCGCCGGCTCATCATTTGGCGCCGCGGGAAGGACTCGAACCTTCGACCAACGGGTTAACAGCCCGTCGCTCTACCGAACTGAGCTACCGCGGCTCTGTAAATCAGCAACTTGAATAAGTATTAATCTTTTGCGATTGCGTTGCTGTCGATGCCGACCGTAATCGCCTACTGCCCTCCCTCTACCCTCAGCCTCTTAATGCCCTCGATCCTCTCGTAAACGCTGTCTAAGCTTAGCATCTCGCCCCCCTCGACTATCGCGACTGCTGCATGGAGGCCGTCGAAGAAGGTCAGCGCCATGCCTTTCCCCCTCAAGTCTGACGCAGTCGCATGATATTCCGGTCTTGGCCTGAGCAGCTCTGCTCGCTATATGCGAGTTATGTCGGGTCGGGATCAGTAAAGGCTGCACGATGCATGGCAATGCCTGGCGGACGATCCTGCCCCGCCTTCACCCCTCGCTTCAATCCGTCGAGACCATCTTCAGCTTCTTAGGCAGGTACTTGTCCACAATCGCGGTGAGTCCGTGGGCGCTGAACGCCTCGAGCTCCGCCCTCCTCTTCGTCTTCTTGAACTCCTGCAGCTCCGCCTGCCACTCGAACTCCCTGTATCTCATATCGTCCTCAAGGAGCCTGATCCTCTGCTCGTCCAGCTTCGTCAAAGCGAAGGACGGCAGGTTGAACTTCTTGATGTCTGTCGCCCAGAGCCCAACCCACTTCGCGGTCGGCGTCGTCAGCTCCCTCAGGTGCGCAGCGTTTGCGGACCCCCTTATTATGACCATGGCGATGTGCATCCCCCATGGGTCGGCGTCCGTCAGCAGGTAGACCGGGAGGCCCAGCTCCTTGCTTAGCCTCCTTATTATCAGCCTGGCGAGCCTTGGCGCCTGCCCCGCCGTGTCTATCAGGATCGCGTTGAACTTCTCGTAGACCCTCTCCTCGATGAACCTCCGGAAGATTGCGTTCTTCTCGATCACGAAGACCTTGTCTGCCTTGCATTCGATGAAGTCCGCCTGCGATAGCGAGAGCCCCACCATGACGCCGTCCGGGTTGGAGCTGAGGTTGACCCTCTTTCCCTTGTACTTCTCCGGCGTCGTGTACTCTATGGTAACGTCCCCGAATAACGCGGACCTCTCCTTCGGGTATATGTTGAACGCCTCCCGGGGCTCGGTCATGAGCGTCTCAAGGTCCGTGACCGTGTCGTCCGACTCCATCTGCTCCCGGAACTTGATTCCGTAGTTGAGCGAGTGGTAGTAGAGGTCCCTGAGGGTCGTGCTCTTCCCCTCGTTGACTAGCCGCCGGGCGAACGACGCCACCCACAGCAGCTGCGTCAGAGACCGGATCTGCTTGATGTTAGACGCCGACCTCAGCGCCATCTGCTTGCCGAGTATGAACTGGTTGAGCTCCTCGTCGAAGACTATGTTGGACGTGGTCCTGCTTGCCATCTTTATGCGCGGGAACTCGCCCCTCTCGATCTGACCGTATATCTCCGAGCCGAGCTCACTCAGCTTTAACAACACTTCTTTGTTCAACTTCTCTGGCATGTGCCTGCAACCTCTTCAACACTTTCTCATAGTCCGGCGGCTTCTCCTTACCTGCCAGCTCCGTGGAGAACTGGGAGAGGAGCGGGAGGTACCTCTCGAAGACCGTGAGCCTCCTCTGGACGATATACGCCCTCTCCTTCTTCCCCATGTGCGTCTTGACCTCCCTTGCGCAGGTCTTGAGCGCCCACTCTATCTCATACTCGACCTCCGGGCGGTCCGCAATGTACTCCTTGCCCACCGTCTTGTACGGGACCTTCGTGGCGCATATGTGGATGAAGAACGCGATCGGCATCGTCTTGAGGTCCAGCTTGTACCTCTGCCAATTGATCCTCTTGATCACCTTCATCGCGACATCGCTATGCAGGTCGTAGAGGAGCGGGATCTTGTTGGCGAACCTCAGAACGAGCGTCTCGTCGATCGGCGTTACCGGGACCCCGCCCCCATAGGCGATAGCCGCCTCGATGACGAACGGGTAGCCCGCATATGCCGATGCCCTCCTTTGAGTGACCGCAACATACTCCGGGCTGAACTCCCTGACTATCCCCGCCTTGAGTAGTTCTGTGCCGACCGGTGACAGGCACTGCGCGTCGGGGGGCTGGAACTCGTTGAAGTCCTTCATCTTCGAGACGAGCTTCACCAGGTCCTTCGAGTCCATCGTCTTCGGGTTCAGGTCGGGGCTCATCTTGATGCTCTTGAGGAAGTTCATCGCAGTCGCTATGCCGACCCTATGGAAGTTGTTTGCGAGGAAGTCCAGCAGGTTGGTGCTCCGGCTAGCGTTGATCATCCTGTGGACTATCTCGATGTCCACGCCGAAGGGGTGCGGCTTGACCTCCTCAGCCGGCTTCGGCATCACCTCTGTTATCCGGTCGAAGCGATACAGGACGCCCTCGGGGCTGATGTAGTTTATGTTCGCGTAGGGCATCAGGATGGCCGTCTGCCGGAAGTACTCGACGAGCTTCGGCTTAGCCCTCACGAAGTCCCCCTCGAAGCTGAACTCTATCATGGTCCCCCTCCATCTGCCCGGGTTGGGGGTGACGTCCTTCTTCCTGATGATTGGCTTGTTCTCCGGGACGTTGATGCTCAGCTCGTAGAAGTACTTCTCGAAGCCGCCTGTGCTGGACAGCACCCTTACGGTACTGTGCGCGGTTATCTGGCCGTAGAGCACAGCCATCTTGCCGCCGAGCCCGAAGATGCCCCTGCTCTGCCTCAGCGTGTACTTCGACCCGAAGAGTATCTGGCCGAAGGCATACGGCACCTGCTCGTACGGGACGCCGATGCCGTTGTCCTCCACCTTTATCTTGTATATCGAGTTGCCCTCGTCGATGAGCTTGACCCGGACGTCCGGCATGATCGAGTACTGCTCGCACGCATCGAGGGCGTTCTCCACGAGCTCCCTGATTATCGTATATGTGGCCCTGACGGGGTTGTCGAAGCCGGCTATCTCCCTGTTCCTGTAGAAGAAATCGGCTGCGGAGATAGACTGGAACTTCTCTCTCGACACCCTTTCATCCCCCGATCTGCTCAATCATCGCCAACGTCATCGCTAACTTCGCTCCCGGCACCGCCATCCTCGTCGCCGCCGCCCCCTACCTCCTTCGGGGCAGCCTCCTTAAGTGCCGGGCGAGCCTCCCAGAGCGACATCCTCTTCTTCTTCAGCTCGGCGTGCTCCTTGTTCAGGTACCTGTAGACCGAGCCGTGCATCGCGCCCTTGACGAGCATGGCGACCGCCTCCTTGGCGACGATTATCTCTTCATACTCCCCGATTATCGAGACCGTGTGGCCGTAAACCGAGACCACCGTCCCGGTGAGCGACTCTATGATCCTGCGCGTCTTGCCGTTCTCGCCGATGATCCTGCCCTTTATCCTCTGCATCTGGCTCCTGGACTCCCCTAGCGCCTGCTTGAGGTCGACGACCTCCAGCATCTGGCCGTCCGTGAAGAGCCTGAACGCCCTCTCGGGGCTGAACCCCCTCCCTATCGCGTTGACGATGTCCCTCGCCTTCAGCACCCCTGAGGGGTCCCTGGTCCCGGCAGACGCGTCCATCTCGATCACGACCTCGCCCGTCTTGCCGTCGACCTCTATGTGCGAGCCGGTGCCCTTCTCCAGCTCCACCTTGGTGCCGCCCTTCTCCCCGATAAGGGAGCCTGCCCTCTCGACAGGTATCTTGAGATATATCCTGCTCATTGTTTCCTCAGACACTCTAGAACCTCCTCCACGCTTGGAACATCAATGCCCGCCTTTCCAAAGAACCTGATAACATTTCCAACGTCTCTCTTAAGCAATTCTTCAGCCATCGGGTGCTCTCTAGTGACCGCCTGCCCGAAGTCGATCAGCACCGTCCTGCCCTCGCGCAGCATTATGTTATACTCGCTGAGGTCGCCGTGGACCAGGTTCGCCTTGCTGTAGAGCCTCCCCATCGCATCCACGACCTCCTCAAACATGCCCGCCGTTATCTGGTCCTTGGGGAGCGTCTTGATGACCGGCGCCGGCTCGCCCCCCTCGCCTATGAACTCCATCACGACGACGTTCTCCTGCACGTACAGCGGCTTCGGAACGCTGACGCCTGCCGCATGCGCCTCCATCAGGTTGCGGTACTCCTTCTGCGCCCACGTGTAGACGATCTGGCGGTAGTCCCTGCCGACCCTGAAGCGGGGGTCGCCCTCTATGTACTGGAGCATGCTCTTCTTGAACTCCATTGACGATGTCAGGTAGATCTTGATGGCCAGCTCCTCGCCCTTCTTCCCCTCCGCCCAGTATATCCTCGCCTCCTTGCCCGCCTTGACCACTCCGAAGATCCGGCTCAGGGGCCCCTTGTTTATCGCATGGTAGAGGACCATCACCGTCCTCTTGTCCAGGACCTCCTCAACGGTCTTGAAGACATCGATGTCCTTGGTCCTCCTCGCCTTCTCTCTCTCGATATTCTTCTCATGCCTCCTCGAGAGATCCTCAGGGTCCTGAACCACGGAAATCGCCCAAAATTCAATAAACTGATAACTAACGCTAATGATAAAAACCTTTCTTAAGGGGCCAGAATCCCATCAATTAGATGAGGTTGTCCAGCAATCCCTTGGCCTTAAGGTTCTTGAAGTCGCTCCGGTCGTAGCGCCAGACGACGTCTCCCTTCTGGTCAGACTGGAAGTCCCACGGGGCGATGAGGACGATGTCGTTGAGCCTCAACCAGATCTTCTTCTTCATCTTGCCGGGAATCCGGCATATCCGGACCTTGCCGTCGGAGCACTTGACCTTGACCCTGTCAAAGCCCAGTAGCTGAGCGACGACTCCAACCACCTCCCCCTCTGCTGGCATCTTCGAGTCGCGCGGAGCGGAAGGGTCCTTATTAAACTGCATCAATGCACCTTCTCTCATTGAATAACCTTGGACTGTCATATTAACCTTTTTTAAAGGATAGACATAATACCAGTATCTTTATAAAAAAAGACTGGGCGGGTCCGTGGCCTAGTCTGGACATGGCGGCGGCCTTCGGAGCCGCAAGCCCTGGGTTCGAATCCCAGCGGACCCGCCACAATCCACTGGTGTGCGCACACACTTCGCCGGAACTACGTCATTGGGCCCTGACCGCCGCCCATTATTTCGCCGCTGTAGATGTTTACCCAGACTTCTAGATGCTGGGAAGCGTCCGTCTCCTGCTCGAAGGAGACTATCCAAAGTAGATCTTCAAGTTTCCAATATGGTATTTCCATGCCGAAGATGTCGTGCCAATAATAGTTGGGATATTCAAGAGCAAACTCTGTAGAAATAAGTGCGCCAACCCCGTATCCTCTGCCCTCTAGGAACTCTCTCGCCAACATTATTGCCTCCTCTTCCGTTATAGGGAGCTCAGACGGGACCTCGTTTAGTATAAACTGATTCAAATTCGCGGCGATCTGCGAGCTGTTCTTAATCACATAATCCGTGTTTTGATAGTAGTACAACTCAATGCTAAGATTGCCAAAGGCATTCATCCATCCCCCCAAGTAAGCAATCTGCTGCTCCGTCACGTTTCCGTCCCAAACCGCACCAAGTATCGTAAACATCTCATGGTAAAGATCATACAAGCGGCCTCCTGCCACAGAAAGCTCATGATAAATGGCCTGATAGCCTTCACCCAACAATAACGCATCAGACAACGGACCGGGGTACACCGCCTCTTTTACGTAGCTCAAGTAGTAGTGCGCGTAATCATACCTGCCTTCAATAATGGAATGGATTCCAGCTCTAAAATTCCTATAAATATCGTCTATTTCGTCCGACAGCTGATTGAACATCACACGCCTGAACTGCATCTCCCTGGCATTCTGCTGTCCAATCATGAATACGAGCCCCGCATTAAGAAAAAGGCTTGCCACCAACAGAGCTGCAAAGATCTGGACAGTGGTGGGTCGCCAAGACCTTCCGCCACTGTGGGGCTCGCGCCTCGAGTGCTTCTGCCAATCAATCATCGACGCAACGCGCATCGAGTCGCGGCCTGTGTCTGTAAGGCAGTATTCGCCCGCCTCATTGGCATTCACTAGGCCCTTCAATTTTGCCAGATGGAAGCTCAGGTGGCCGTTGCTCGAAATGCCCGTCTTGGACTTGAGGGCTGAGAAGCTCAGGGGCGAGGCGTAGAGCCCTTCAATGATCCTGATCCGCAGGGGATGGCCCAGCTGCTCAAAGAGTTCGGCCTTTGCAGAGTCGAACCCCTCCTCTCCGTTCCTAGCCATATTTTAGGCTGGTCGCTCACCGTATATAACCCCTCTTTCATAGACTCCATGCGTTCATTAATGCCGCCTTCCATCCCTTTCATTAGCTTCCATGCTCTTGCAGAGGGCAAATTTCCCAGAATGTCCGACCGCCCGCGCGCAAATTGAGGCCATTAACGCCGTTCAACATTTCGTAAAAAAGATTTAATACCGCTCCACCAACCCGTAATAATGTGGTCATATTTGATCAAGGTCTCCGTCATAATCCCCACATACAACGAGGAGAAGGGAATCGCGCGCACCCTCAGGCGCCTCTCTTCGCAGACCCTGCCGCGCGAGGAATACGAGATAATTGTGGTGGACGGGAACAGCAAGGACAAGACTCGGGAGATCGCTGCTAATTATGCCGACCAGGTCATACTCCAGAAGGGTAGGGCGGTCGGGGGCGCGAGGAATGACGGCGTCGAGGTCGCGCGGGGCAGCATAGTTGTCCACACCGACGCCGACGCGGTCCCTCCGGAGGACTGGCTGGAGCGGATACTCTCCCTCTTCGGCGAGGGCGTGGTCGCGGTCTGCGGCCCGGACGGTCCGCTGGAGGCGAGCGCAAAGTACCGCGTCCTCTACATGGGCATAAACGCCTTCTCACTCATCGCCTACCAGCTCGGCATGGTGGGGACGCGGGGCACAAACACCGCCGTCCGCCGCGACGCCTTCCTAAGGGTGGGCGGCTACACCGACTATCCCATGTGCGACGACGTCGAGCTTGGGTTCAGGCTCAAGAAGCTCGGCAGGGTCGTCTACGACCGTAGGCTGAAGGTCCTTGCATCGGCACGCCGATTCGAGAAGCACGGCGTCCGTGGGGTCATCAACGGCTGGCTGAGGGGCGACCTCCTGCTGCTCTCGGGCAGGAGGACCGTGGGGAGCTACCACAAGGAGAGCTACTGACCGCCGTCCCGCAGCCGCCTCAGACCTCAACCTTCTTCTTCTTGTTCCCCAGCATGAAGACCGCCACCAGCGCCCCGACTATCACCATCATGACTACGACTATGATAAGCACATCCTGCATCAGCCCGGGCGGGATCGTTGGCTCGACCAGCGAGAATGAGCTGATGGCATAGCCCGTGTTGCCGGAGTTGTCCGTGACCCATACCTCGACCTTGTGGCTACCCCACTCGAGCGTGGTCTGGTAGGTGAGCGACGTATCGGAGACCGTCGCCGAGGAGGTGACGTTCTCGCCGTCCACCCTGATCAGCACCGTGCTCCTGTTGACGTTGAGGTTGTCGTAGTAGATGATGCTGACCGAGACCGCCTTGGTTTCATACCTCGTGCCGTTGGTCGGCGAGTTGATTATGATCGAGGGCGGGGCGTTGTCGACCGTGAAGCTCCAGTTCGAGACTGCGCCGTTCCCGGCGATGTCGCACATGAAGACGCCAACCTGGTGGACCCCCTTGGCAAACATAGGGCTCGGGGAGTATATTATGTGCCCACCGCTGATCACCGATGCCGCCGTAACGTCTGCCCCGTCCACGTACACCCTCGTCAGGCTTGCGTTGATGCCGAAGTTGTCCGCATAGTCGACATAGACCGAGTCGTTGAGCGGCACGACCATGTTGTTGAGCGGGTGGCTGTTGGTGATGTATGGCGGCGTCAGGTCCACCGCGTAGCTCCACTCGAGGGTGTTGTTGTTGCCCACCCTGTCGAAGGCGGTTACCCTTATCGTGTGCCACCCCTCTGCAAAGGCCGACGCAGGGGCGTACTCGATCCTGCTCTGGGTCATCGACGCCTGCGCAGTGCGGTTGACCCCGTCCACGAATATCCACGCGCCCGATATCCCCGAGAGCAAGTCGCTGAAGCTCGCCACCGCCTGCAGCCGGGTCTCGCGCGTCAGGAGCCCCGCGGTGGGGAACTGCCCTGAGATCTGGGGCGGGGTCGTGTCGACGTAGAAGCTCACCGTGAGCAGGGCGGCGTTGCCGATGCTGTCGTAGACCCTCACAGAGGCTATGTGCATGCCGTCGGGGAGGGGGTTGGCGGTCGAGGTGATGTACCAGCCGGATGCCCGGCCGCCGGTCAGGTTGACCTGCAGCCCCGTGGAGTTGCCGTCGAACGCGAAGACCGCGGTGCTGGCGTCGACGCCGGAGATGGTGTCGTTGACCCTGAACGTTATGGTTGGGGCGGGGTTGGGCGTGAACTGCCCCTCTGCCATGCTGACGCTGACCGCGTAGGGGGCGATCCCGTCTGCCACGAACTCCGCCCATGATGAGACCTCGAATGCCAGCTCGCCGCTGACCGGGAGCCATGCGAGCCCCGAGACCGGTCCGCCGGAGGTCTGCCCGACCATGACTGTCGGGACGCCGTTGACGAGTATGCCCGGGCGGCCGTAATCCGTGAGCCCGAACATGCGGACCTCGGCACTCGCGTTCAGCGCCGGGATCGCATCAATGTCGAGGTAGACGCTTCCTCTGCCTGTCTTCAGGAGCGCCCCGATGGAGGCTACCGCCGCAGGGGTGGAGGCGCCGCACAGGTCGAGCGGCTGCTTGAACGCGACCCTGACGACCGGGCTGCCGCCCAGCATCCTCTCTATCACCAAGCCGCTGGCGTTGGTGAGGTCCGGTATGTCCCTCCAGTCCGTCGTCGACCCACCGATAGACGGGTCAGCCGCGAGCGGCTGTATGTTCATTACCGCCGTGAAGTGCGCCGCCGCGGTTGCCCCGCTCGGGCCGGAGGCGCTGACTGTGACGTCATCCTGCCACAGCTCGACGACGTCGCTGGGGACCGTCCCGTTGAGCAGGAAGAGGTACCATCCTCCGCCGCCCTGCAGCTCCCCGTTAGCAACCGCATCGGACCCCTCGAGGGCGAAGGTCCCGAGGCCCACCCTCGACATGTTGCTGAAGAGCGAGAAGTGGCTGTTCGGGGCCGTCACGTTTGCCAGCAGGTTGAACCCGGATCCGTTGTAGTAATAGTAGACCGTCGTGACCCTCGAGAGCTCCGTCCCGTTGGCGCCAGCAGCCCTGACCTCCAGACCTATGAACGGCTGGACTATCGCGAACCCCTTTATGACGCCGTAAGCGCCCATGGTCGCGTTGACCGTGTAGCTGCCAGGCGTCAGCGCAGAGGAGTTGAGGCTCAGAATCAGCCCGCCTGTGCCGTTGAGCTGCACCGTGCTGTTCGAGACGATGCCCCCGTCCGAGTCAAGCACCTCCACAACGACGCTGGCGAACGGGTTCCCGGAGAGCAGTGCATGGGCATCCTCCCCTGACGCGTAGACCGAGGTGTCCGAGTCGAGCGCGACCGTAAGGGCCGCTGCGGCCACGGACGGCGCCGCTGAGGCAACCACGATTATTATGGAGACCATAAAGACTGCGGCGAGACCAACGTTAGCCCTCAAGACCAATACCCCCCAATGGCGAATCAACAATTGTTGACTATCACTAGCCCTACTCGCCTAAAATAATTGACCTTCCCGGCACAGTCCGCGCCGCAGGCGCTGCCCTTCAATATGCCGCATCGACCTTCGGCAGCGCGGCGCCCCCCTCAGCCCCTCTTACTTGGCGCTATCCGCTTCTCCATCAGAATCTCCTCGCAGCGTCCGGACTCTGCCCCTCCCTCCGGCGGGCATACCCTCACGAATCCGCACTTCTCGTAGGTTCTTATCGTCGCCGCCTGGGAGGCGTTCACGGTCAGTTCGATCCTGTGGACCTCCGGATTCTCGCATACCGCCTCAATCGCGCCCTCCACGAGCCGCCTGCCGATGCCCTGCCCCCTGCTCTCCCTCCTGACGTAGACGCCGTAGAGCAGCGCGACGCTCCCTGCACTCTGCCCCTCCTCGGAACCCAGCGCTATCATCCCGACCGGCCTACCATCCGCGACCGCGAAGAGTGTGTCCCTCGTCCTCCTCCGCCATCCATCCTCGTCCATCGTGGCCTCCCGCTTGTATGCGCTGCAGAACGCTGCCGGTTCGCGTTCGAGCGCCTCCAGCCGCAGATCGCGGACCTCCCTCCACCGCTCCTCGCCCAGCCTCTTGATCTCTATCATGACTGAAGCATCCTCGTCCAATTATTTAAATCTGTGAGGGTACCGCCGGAGGGCCGACACGGACGCCACTTCCGGTGCCCCGCCAGCCGCCACCGCCTCCAGGATGCGTAGCCTCAATGCCGTTCTAAAAATCAGATTAATATCGCACTAGGACAATATCTAGCCATCAAAGGAGCAATGGAGATGCCTGCCCAAAAAATTGCGGTTATCCTCGGAACGAGGCCTGAGATCATCAAGATGTGCCCCGTCATAAGGGAGCTCCAGCGCCTATCGGTCGACTACTTCGTCCTTCATACTGGGCAGCACTACTCCTACAACATGGACAGGGTATTCTTCGAGCAGCTGCGGCTGCCTGCGCCCTCCATCAACATAAACGTAGGATCCGGGAGCCACGCGGAGGAGACCGGCAAGATGATGATCGGCATAGAGGAGGCCCTCAGGCGTGAGATGCCGACGGCAGTGCTCGTGCAGGGCGACACCAACACCGTCCTCGCGGGCGCACTGACCGCCAATAAGATGCGCATCAAGGTGGGGCACGTCGAGGCTGGGC
>CAZEMX010000012.1:0-35923 GCA_964513415.1 uncultured Nitrososphaerota archaeon | reverse complement strand
TGTTGTGTCAGCTCTTCTACTTGAACCTTAAAAATTAAAAGGAGGATAAATTATGTATCAAGAAGAAATAAATAAGAAATATCAAAAAATACACGAATATAGGTCGCTATTGAATCGTACAGATTACAAGGTACTAAGAAAGCATGATGAGCCTGAAAAGGTTGTATCCGAAGAAGTTATAAATGCACGCATACATGCAAGGGAACAAATCAATGTTCTTGAAGCGGAGATTGCAGAGTTAGAATTATTGGAACAGAAATATTTGGAGGAAAAAGAAAATGATATTTGAGGAATATATAAGTGTACTGCAAAAGCATATACAGAACGAATATAAAGAGTTACTTAAATGACAGTTTACAGAAACACATTAACAGGCGAATATCATATCACTGAAAATAAAACGCAGGCATGGCTATTTTTCTTTTATGAAGCTGAACGTAAAGGAAAAGACAGACCAGAGATGGAAGATATTGCCAAAATAGAAATTGATAATAGGATAATCGATTTAAGAAAAAGACTATGAAGCTACAGTATAAAATAATTCATTAGTTTAGTTTTACTAAAATCAGAAAATTATATTTATATTTGTATTATGAAAACTGCAAGTGATATAATAGATTTTTTTAAGGATCTTACCTTTGAGGAAGAGGGTCATCTTTATCATGTTAATGGAGTTCCTATAGAGCACTCTGTTTCAAATTTAATAAAAAACTTCTGTAAGTCTTTTAATAGATATCAAAAAAGTCTTGATACTTCTATAAGAACAGGTCTTAGTCAGGAAGAAGTTCTTAAAGATTGGGATTATAAAAAAGATAGCTCAATTATTAAAGGTAAGAAAGCTCACTTATTTGGTGAGTTATATCCTTTCAATAGAGATCTTAGACCTCAATCTCCTTTTGATATAGCTATAATGAAATTTTGGAATGATCTCCCTCCTTATGTGACTCCAATATTAACTGAAGCTAGAATGTACCATAAGGAACAATTATATGCTGGTACTGCTGATGCAATATTATATAATACTCTTACAGGAAAATATATAATTATTGATTATAAGACTAATATGGACCTCTTTAAGAATTACAAAGATCAAAAAATGTTAGGACCTTTCTCTCATCTATTAGATTGTCCCTATAATAAGTATCAACTACAGTTGTCTTATTATCAGATATTACTGGAACAGATAGAATCTATAGAGGTATCCTATAGGAAGTTAATTTGGCTAAGACCTAATGGTGAGTACATTTTATATGATACAGAAGATTTTACAAATATATTAAGAACATGAAATTATTTGAAATTATACAACGTGTTCAGTCTCTTTACTCTAAAGGAGTTCAAAGTGATGACAGTAGATTATCTGCAAGACATATCTATAATAAACTTCTTACAGTAAGAACAAGACTTTTATCCCAAAAATCTAAACAGAAACAAAAGATAAGTGATTGGAGTTATCAGGTAATACCCTGTATTGAAATGATGGAAGTTTCTGAGCATGATTGTCCTTGTGCTCCTCCAACTGCTTGTACTGTAAAGAGAAGTAAGTATAAAATTCCCAGAGTACTTACAGATTATAATAGGAATCTTATAGATTATGTAATGACAATTGATGGTAGTGATAAATTTGATTTTACTACCAAATCTGAGTTGCTTCATATTAATGGTAATAAGTATACAGCTTTAAAAAGAAGATATATTATCAGTGATGAGTACCTTTATGCTTATGGTAAAGATGTACCTAAACTCTTACAGATGAGAGCTTTATTTGAAGATCCAGTAAAAGCTTCAGAATTTATCTCATATTGTCCTTCAGAGACTGTAGATTGTATGGATATCTTTGATATTGAATTTCCTATGGATGGAGATATGGTTGATGTAGCTATAGAATTTATAGTTAAAGAACTTATAGACTATTTCAAACAAAATATAAAAGATCAAACTAATGATACAAGAGATAATCCAACAGTAATATCACAAAGATAATGAGACAGCATAAAAATCTTACTGACAGTTATACTCTTTTTAGAGAGAGATTTAAGGATACTACTATAAGTAGATCTGATTACGTAAAGATTGCAGGTGCATTCCTTAAGTATATAATGAAAAGAGTTATCTATAATAGTGATACTGTTCATTTACCTTTTAAAACAGGTGTTATAGAAGTTATTGGATTAAGAAGTAAGATTACTGTTGGAGAGAATGGAGAGATAAAAGGATTATCACCTAACTGGAAGAAAACAAAAGAACTTTATGAGAAGTGTCCTGAGTGCAAGGAAAAAAGACAGATAGTTTATAATACTAATGAACATACTGATGGTATAAGATATAAATTTAACTGGGGATTAAGGAATATGGTAATGAAGAATAAACTCTACTATGTTCTAAAGATGACCAGAGAAAATAAAAGAAATTTATATAAAGCTATTTTAAATGGTCAAGAATATGAGGTAAAACAATGAGAAATTTACAATATACTTCAATAGAAACAATCTTCTCTAAATTTCAAAGGGATTTAAGAGAAACAGATATCTCAGAAGCAGATATAGTTGAATGGACAGCTGAGGTTTTAGGCTTTATGAAAATTCCTGAAATACAGGAGGAAGCTGTTGCATTCATAGAGGTAGAGAATTATCAAGCTGATTTACCTTGTGGATTTCAAGGTGTTATACAAATAGCAAGAGATAATGAATGGACACCTTTGGATAAGGAATCAGGAACTACTGCTGCCGATGTTGTAGAGACTATGGAAGAACCTTCATCTTCTGTACCTATAATAGTAGATTGTCAAGGTAATCTTGTAGGTGAGGCAGAATTGGCTTATTATAGACCTTATTTTGATCTCAGGTATGAGTATGCAGCATGGTCAGGTTCTGGATATTACAGAGAAAGATTTACTCCTGTAAGACTTGCAAATCATAGCTTTATAGGCTCTCTTGTAGCAGAACTCAATAAAGAATATCCAAGTGGTATTTATAATAATTCTACTGATGAATATACTATTGCTGGTAGTTTTCCAAATCTTGTATTAAGATTTAGCTTTAAAGAGGGCTTTATTGCACTCTCTTATCTTAGAACAGCATTAGATGATACTACTGGTTATCCATTAATTCCAGATGATATAAGATTTATTACAGCTATTACTTACTATATTAAATGGAAGATGGCTGAAAGATTAAGATGGAATGGAAGAGAGGGCTTTGCAGCTGAAGCTCAAGATGCTGAAGCTAAATGGAATAAATATGTAAGACAAGCTCTTAATTATGCTAAGATGCCTAGTGGTATTGATCAGTATCAAAATCTTATGGAGAATAGTTTATACCTTATACCAAGAACAAGAAAGTATTATGGTTATTTTGGAAAACTTGGTAGAGAAGAAGATAGATTATTTAATAATCCTGACATGAGAAGGAAATATAGCTTTAACAGATATGGTAGATGGTAATGGAATAAATTCAAAAGAAGTTAAGCAGTTTGGAAAAGGATTACATACAGATAATTCTCCACAAGCTCAACCTGAGAATACCCTCAGGTTTGCTCTTAACTGTGTAGATGAAACTGAAGTAGGAGATATGATGTTCCCTACCAACCTTGAATCTAATATTGAAGCTGGAGCTTTCCCTAACGGATATATACCTATAGGTAAAGTATTTATAGGTAATGGAGAAACAGCAATCTTCCTTGTTGGTCCTAATGATACTTCTGAGATTGGAATATATAAAGATACAGGAGAATATGTAACATATGTAAATGATGCTCTACAAGAAACAAAACTTGGATTTAGAATTACCAATCAGATAGATGCCATATACAGACTTAGAAGAGGTTGTGATTATACTATATATTGGACAGACAACCTCAACCCAGTTAGACATTTTGTCTTCAATAAATTAGAAGACTATCAGCGTCTTAATACACAAGGACAAAAAGAATGGAATATAAGTAGCTTCTCTCTTTTTAAGAGATGGGAAAAAATTCCTAAATTTGAGAAGATAAATGTTCTTGAAGCAGGTTCTTTAAAAGCTGGAAGTTACAATGTTGCAATACAATATCTTGATTCTGACCTTAATCCTACAGAGTGGATAATAGCCTCTGATACTATAAATATATATCATGACTCTCTAGATAGAGCTTATAGAGAAATAAGAGGTTCTTCTAACATAAAGAATAGTTATCAAGATTGGGGAGAATCTACAGGAAAAGCTATTGAAGTAAATCTTTCAGATCTTGATACTAATTTTACATTTTACAGACTAGGTCTTATAGAAGCTACTAATGGTACAGGATTAGTAAATAAAATTACGGCTTCAGAACCTATGTCTACAAAAATTGTAAAATATATATTTGATAGTAATAATGGTGAGATAATTACTATAGAAGAAATATCACAATTTACCAATATAATATCCACAGCACAGTCTATAGAACAAATTGAGAATAGGCTACTACTAGGAAATGTTAAAGGTAAACGAGTAAATTTCTGTGATTTACAGAGATACGCATCCAAGATTATTTCCAGATATGTTGTAGAAAAAGTTATTTTAAATCAAATAGCAGAAACAGAAGCTTCTATTGAAGAAGGAGAGTCTATTCAAGAATCTAGTAGTAAAGACCCATTAGTAAACTTAAAGAAAGTAGGTTATATGCCAGGAGAAATTTATTCTTTTGGTATTGTGTATTATTTCAAAGATGGTTCTTATTCTCCTGTTTATCATATACCAGGAAAATCTCCATTAGATTCTACTAACGTTTCTAATATGGCTTCTGATAATATTATGGAAAGTATTTATACAGATTCAAGTAACTGCGATGATGGAGACTATTGGGGTAAAGATTATTTGAATAATAATTTAAATGGTACTCATATAAGACATCATAGATTTCCTACAAGGTCAGAAGCTATTAATCCTACTACAGGACTTCCAGGTATAGGCTTTGTAAAAGAAGAAACCATAACTATAGGAACTTCTACCAAGACTTTTTATACTGCAAACATACTAGGTATTAAATTCTCAAATATAACTGTACCTAGTTTTACAGGGGATAATGAAATCATAGGTTATAAAATAGTCAGAAATGAGAGAGATGAGGAAAATAAGACTATACTTGATAGTGGTATATTGTTCCCTATATCAGAATATGAAAACTTTCTATCCTACTCACATTCTATCCCTAACTTATCTGATGTAGTTAAAGCTGTAGATTTTAATTTAAGAACAGATAAATATGCTTTTGTAAATCCTGAGTTTCTTTTTAATAAGAGAGAATACAGTCAAAATAATATAGAATTTATTAATGGAGGGGAATTCACAAAATTAGATTATGGTGTTATCCCTACAACTAATGGAAGAAAAGTTATTGCAGGGGATAGACTTATAGAGAATTTTATAGAGGATACTTATCCTGGAACAAGCTATGATCCAGCTTATCATAAAGGTAGTGAGAAGGATAGTGATGGGTTAACTCTACATACTGTTACAAGATTTAGAGATACGGAATTTAAGGAACAATCCTCCTTTGGAGCAAGCTTATTTACTTCTAATATAAGAAGTATATTTTATCTGGATTCTCTTTCAAGTAAAAGTGTATCGGCAGACAATAGAAACATTGATATATTTAATGTATCAAGTGATAATAGGGTTGGTATTATAGAGTTAGAAGGGAATTCTACTTCACCTTTTACTATAGATAATCCAGGAAGAATGATTACAATTCCTAAAATTATTACAAGATCTATAGAAGGTAGCCGTGAAAATGTAACAGATTTTGCAGATATATTACTTATTGATTCTGAGCTTCAAGATCAAGTAAATCCTTCACAAGATTTCCTATCTGTACATATGAAAACCCTTAGAGGTACTCCATATTTTTATATGAAGAGACCTTTATTAGATCCTTATAATAACTTTAGATATCTGCCTTATTATTCAGAACAAGACAATGTAAGGCCTATAAGTAATACAAGTACTGAGAATATCTTTAATGGAGATGCCTATATTTCCCCTCTAACATTTAATAATAGTTTCTTTCATGATATAAAACTCAAAAAAAGAAAGACAAAAAGTCAAACCTGGAAGTTTATAGCAGGTGGTCTAATGATACTAGGTGGACTTATAGGTGCTGTATTTACTGGAGGTGGCTCTCTTACTTTGGTAGGAGTTGGTGTAGGATTAATGGGGGCAGCTGCTGGTGTAAGTTTTATTTCAAGTGGTATAAAAGGGGAGAATGTAAATAGGGTGTATGAAGAGAAATATGAAGAAGGTTTAAGAGTTACTGTACAGGACTCTACTGCAAGGACTTTATTTATAAATAACTCTCCAACTAATCCAGTAGAAATGAGAGATGATGAAATACAATGGTATAATGAGATTATAAATGGTATATGGTTTGAATCTCAAGTTAATATAGGATTAAGACAAGGTAACACAGTAGGTTTACCTGACTTTATACCTGCTCCTTTTGATTTCATGACTCCTAAGAAAAACGTTTGTGAGAATGAAACATTCTTAGGATGGAATGCATCTAATCCTTATTTTAGAAGAAGAGCTATTGAAAAACTTTCAGTACTTGACCCTGAATCTGGTGGTGGAAGACTTTATCAAGGTTATTCAACAGCAGAATATTATGAAGTAAATAAGGACTTCATGAGAAGAGAAAGAGAGAAACCTTTTTTCCATTTAGGTCTGGAATATGATTGTTGCTCTGACTGTATAGAAACATTTCCTCATAGAATTCATTATTCAGAACAGAGTTTCCAAGAAGAAAATGTGGACAATTACAGAGTCTTTCTACCTAATAATTATAGGGATATAAATGGTGAAACTGGGGAAATTACTAATATTTTCAAGATTCAAAATAATTTATTTATTCATACTGAAGAAGCTATTTGGAAACTCCCTAAGAATTATCAGGAAAGGATTACAGATGAAATTGTATCTTTTATAGGTACAGGAAGTTATTTTTCTATTCCTCCTCAGAAATTAATTGATGATGAAACTGGTAACTCTTATGGAACTGTACACAAAGGGTCAAGATTAAAAACACCTTATGGTTATTTCTTTGTATCTGAAAACCAAAATTGTATTTGTCAATTTGATGGAAATCAAGTAAAGAATATTTCTCAGTTAGGAAATTACTATTGGTTTTATAATCATATTCCTATCTTATCAGATACTCTATATAAGGATAATCCTTCAAATCCTAATGGTGCTGGATTTATCTCCGTATATGACAGCAAGAAGGATTTAATATTCTTTACAAAGAAGGATAAGCTTCCTACAGGTGAGGATAATTCCTGGACTATCAGTTTTAACTTAAAAAAGAATGCTTGGGGAAGTTGGCATTCATTTATGCCAAACTTCTATATACAGACAACTCAATGGTACTTTTCCTGGGTAAATGGCAATAATAATATATGGCGGCACAATGTTCTTGGAAACTATCAAACATACTATGGGGAACTCAAGCCATTTATTATAGAATATGTACTTACAGATAATGTACTCTCTAATAAACTCTTTGATACGATAATGTTACAATTAGAGTCAAAGAAATATGACCCAATTTCAAAAACATTCTACGACATAGACAGGAATTTCTTTAATCAATTGATTGCATATAATTCAAGACAATGTACTGGTGTCCTTAATATAATAGTAAAAGATAAAGAGTCTCCAGACTTCATATTTAATCAGGTACAAAATACTAATCTTCAAAATATCATAGCTGATAGAAATGAAAGAAATTGGAGTCTTAATGAATTAAGAGATATGGTATCTGTTAAGAATGCACCAATGTTTATCTCTGATATAAAAGAACTTCAAGATGAATATTTTATTGATAAGAAGTTAAATAATGCCATCATAGATTTTAATAAAGATTGGACTCAAATTGAAAGTTTTAGGGATAAGTATTTGGTAGTAAGGTTTATATTTAATAAATTTGCTGATATAAAACTTATTACTAATTTTACAGTAAATGATGAAACTATTTCTCTAAGATAAATATTAATCTTATAAAAGCTAAAGAAAATTATGAAGAAGTGTAATAATAAAATTAGGAAGTTTACTACTGGGGGTAAGATTAATACTTATGTAGAGAATCCCTCCACAGAGTTAACCAAGAATGATATCATGATGGCACAGGCTGCTTATGAGGCATCTCAAGATCCATTAGTAGTGGGATTAAGTATAGCTTCAGCTCTAATGGGAACTGCTGGAGATATGCTACTTAATGCAGGAACTAAAAATTCAGGAAGTAAGGGTTATAGTGATACATTTTCAAATATATCCCCTATAGAACCAGGTTTATTAGATACAGATAATTCTATAATGGAGAGAATTAAAAACTTAAACATAACAAATCCAATTAAAGCTGCTAATGGTGGTACTATACATATAAAGCCAGAAAATAGAGGGAAATTTACAGAGTATTGTGGCGGAAAGGTTACTGCTGCATGTATAGCTAGAGGTAAAAGAAGTCCTAATCCTAAAATAAGGAAAAGAGCAATCTTTGCTGAAAATGCCAGAAAATGGAATAAAAAAGCTTTAGGTGGTGAAGTACCAGTAGAAGTTGAAGGTGGAGAAGTAGCCGAAACTCCTTTTGGTAATATATTAGACTTTGTAGGTCCAGATCATAACAATGGTGGAATAAAAACATTGTTGCAGCCTGGAACTGAAATATACTCAGATAGGATTAAAGTAGGAGACAAGACTATGGCAGAAAGAAAAAAGGCAAGAGAAAGAAAGGAGTCTAAATTTCAAAAGCTATCAGATAAAGGAGATGGTGTAGGAAAAAATACTCTTAATAGAGTACAAGCTGCCAACTATGCTGAAGATGTAGCCGATAGAAAAATACAGAATATTATATCTATTATAGATAATACTAAAAAAGATATACAGAAAATGGCTAATGGTGGAGAAGTAGATTTTAATGTAGCTTTAGGTGATATTCTTGGTATGGCTGGAAATTTATATCAATCCATAGCACCTTATTTTAATACTCAGAGAAGTAGGGCTACAGATACTCCCAATATCAATCCTTATGAAGGTTTTGGTGAAGATGCTTTAAGAGCTAATGATCAGGCCAGAGCTATTGCACAATCACTATTGGATTCACAACTTCAAAGTTTGGAGTCTTCTGCTGTTTCTGCAAGAAAAACAGCAAGAAATTCAGCTACTGGAATTAATACTCAAAGAGCTTTAGATTTAGCCATAGAATCAAACAAAAATAAATCTGAAAGAGATATATATAATAACTTCGCTTCTCAATTGATTAATCTTCTATCTTCAAGAAGTGCACTTGAAAATCAACAAGATCTCTATCAGATGCAAGGTAGGGGTATTCAAGATATTGCTAATAGACAAGATAAGGATGCTTACTTTACTCAACTTGGTCAAGACAAAGTTAGTATGGGTAGAGGTATTGCTCAAACTGGAAAATCTCTCAGTGATATAAAAGAAAGAAATACTACAGAGAATTTATTAAATGCTCTATATCAATATATAGGAATTGATTCTATGAGTGGCACTCTTGTAGGAAAAGGAAATAAAGATTTAGCAATATCTCTTATTAATAATGGTAAATGGAAGGAAGTAAAAAATCCTAAAACAGGAAAACCTTTTGATAATCTTTATGAATATGAGAAATACTTTAATATAAAATAGCTATGGCAAGATTCTATAAAACATCTGTACCAGAATTTGTTGAAGACTTTATATACCAACCTCCCTGGGAACTTGCACAAGAAGTAATGAAGGCAAATGAAGAAGGTATTCAGAATACTCTTGGTGCTGCTTCTCTACTGCAAAGTATCGATATTAACTATATTCCAGATCCTGTTGAAAAAGCAAAAGTAGAAGAACTCCAGAAAAAATATGGGGATGCTGCTTCTTCTCTTGCTACAAATCTTCAAATAGGTTTACAGAATAATCCACAAGCCTGGAGAAAGACCTTGCCTGAATTGTCTAATTTAAGCTCTGAGCTTAGTAGGGATATAAAGTCTGGGGAAATAGCAAAGATTACTCAATCCTATAATAATTATACAAAATGGCTTGAGGACAATAAAGATATAAAAGAGAAAGATCCTATTTTATATAATGCTGCTCAGAATGCACTTATGAGAGAATGGCAGAAAAATCCTAATAGATCTCAAGATGCTGTTTGGCAAGGAGTTGATCTTGTGGACTTTGATATTCATTCTAAAGATATTATGGAGGGACTAAAGAATTTTGAGGCCGATATTCAAACTCAGATTGCAAATGGCTACATAACTCAAGATAAATTTCTTACAAAAGATAAAGTAATTCAAGCTTACATGGATAGAGTTTTAACAGACCCAAAAGCAAGAGCTTATTTACAGCAAGCTGTAGCCTTTGGAGTTCCTGGATTTGTGGATGAAGAGGGTAATCCCTTAAGTATTATGATACCTGTAAATACAAAAACAGGAGAAACTTTATCCAGTGAAGAATATCAGAAAGAAATTGAAAGATATAACTCAATGACTCCTAAAGAGAGAGCTGAGAAAGGTTTATCAGAAGACACATATTCAGTAGTACTTAATCCAAAACATACTTGGGCTCAAGCTTTTGAAGGTTATGGAAGTCAAAGAAGTTTTAGTCAGACAACTGTAAAGGCAGATACTACTTATAATGCAGCTATGAATAGAGCTTGGCAAAAAGAAAAATTTTATGTTGAAATGGCTTTTAAAGAAAAAGGTCTAGATTTAAAAAAGGAAGCTGAAAAAACAAAAGAACAGAAAGAGATAAGAAATGAAATAGGTAAACAAAGAGATATTGTAGCTGCTTATGGACCTACATCAAGTAAGGGAAAACTGGCTTTAGCTACAATAAACAGATTGGAAAAAGAGTCTTTAAACTTAAACCAATCTTCTGATATAACTGACTTAGAACCTTTTACAGCTGCTTTTTTTCCTAATTTGTCCGTAGAAGAAATTCATAAAAAACTGCTTAATAGTAATAAAGAAAAACCTACTTTACAGAGTCAATCCTTAAGAGCTTATGACAAAGGTATCTCGGAATCTGTCATAAAGGATATGAATATCTCTAAACCAGAACAGATAGACCTGATAAATTATGTAAGTAATAATACAGATGGGAGTAAAAGAAGTATTAATGAATTAGCTTCTAAATGGTTAAAAAATCATGGCTATGAACCAAAAAGAGATAAAACTGTAGCTGAGCCAATCAGTACAAGAGTATCTGGTAAATTTATTCCAAAAGTACTTCCAACCACACAGCTTAATCAAGAAGAAGACTCCTATTCCAGTATGCTATCTCTGGTGAACGAATATTTTGAAAATAAAGAAGCTAAGATTCAGAAGATGAATACTGAACAACCTAAATTAACGGGTTATAGATTAACAGATGCAGGTAAGTATATCTTGAAAAATGAATTTATATCTAATTCCAGTGCTTACTCTGTTATACCATTAGATATGATAGATAATGGAAAAGTACCTAAGGATGTCAATCCAAAAGTTTTAGCTGAAAATGGGGATATTGAAGCAGTAGCTCCTAAAACTATATATAATCAGGGTACAATTATAAAATATAATGATAGACAATATCTTCTTGTAAATAATGGTACAGTAGAGGATGCTAACAATAAAAATTATAGTCTTTACAGTAAAACTGGAATGTACCTTAATAAAGAAGAAGAAGACAAAATGAAAATAAGAGGAAGAAACAGTATAGCACAAGCTGTAACAAGTACTATCTCAAGTTTAAATACAGAAGAAGGCACAGCTCTTATAGATAAAGATAATAATCCATATTATCAAACTGAATATCCTCTTGCAGGAGCTTCTGCTTTACAAATAAGACATTATCTTAATGACAGTTCTTATAGACTTTATGTATCTGGAGAGACAGAACCTTCTTATATTATAAAGAGAGAGGAAGGAGAAACACTAGAGAGTTACTTTCAAAGACTACTTCCAGAAATGGAATGGGCTATAGAGAAATCTCTTGAATACTCAGAAAAAGAGTTTGAAACAGCAGCCGATAGAGTTTTTAGCAATATAAAAAATAGTAGAAGATGATAGAAAAAGATGGATTAAAAAATTATCTACAGAGTTTAAAAAGTTCAGAAGATAATTATAAAGCTTTAGAACGTAGTAAAGATGTTCAAGATTTTATACAGCAAACAGATGAAGCTACATTAGAAACTCTTGGTATGCCTGTAAAGACAGGAAATATGTCTAAAAGGTATGCCAAATACTCTAATATTATAAGTCCATTTATTCCACAATCTGAGATGGAAAAACAAGCAGATATACTTCAAGGTACAGGAGAATCTTGGAGGAATGCTGTTAAAGGTTTTGGAGCTAATACAGCTGCTGGATTCTTAGATTCTCTTGGTGCTACTGTATCTCCAAATAAAATAGCTGATATGTTTCTTGGAAATACAGAGAAAGATTTTACAAATAGTCTTAGTAGAACTGCAAATAGTATCAGAGAGTGGTCTAATGAAAATATACCTATCTATAATGGAAATGAGAGCATGTGGACTTCTGCATATTGGGCAAATCAATTTTCTCAACTTGGAACTACTGCTGGAATTATAGGAGAAGGTTTTGTTGGACAAGGAGTATTAGCTCTTACTACAGGTGGTTTTGGTAATGTTGTAGGTGCTGGTGCAACAGCTACTAAGGTAGCTAAACTTTTAAATAGAGTAAAAGCTTTAAATACAGCTAATAAGGTAAATAGAGCTGGTAATTATACTTTTGGTATGTATCAAGGGGTTAAAGAAGCTTATATAAATGGTCTTGAAAATCTCAACAATGTCTATCAGAATTATTTACAAAAAGGTTATTCTGATGAAGAAGCAAGAAGAGTTGCATCTGAAGCAGCTTCAAGAAGTTTTAAATATGAGATAGGACCAGTTATGTTTCTTAATGCTTTACAATGGGGAAGTATAGGAAGTAGATATAATCCATATTCAAGAAAAGCTGTAGGTACTGGAGTAAGTGATTTCACAGAAAGTGTATTCACTAAGTTAGCACCAAAAACAGCTTCTAAGGGAGTTAAAAAAGCAACAGATTGGGCTGGTAATATCTTATCTGAAGGTGTAGAAGAAGGTTTTCAGACTGCTGTACAAGGAATTTCTCAATATCAAGCTGATAAGGAGAGGAACCTTACAAAAGGTACTCCCTTATCTGACTATATATTTACTAAAGAACTTAGAGACTCTGTTATTGGAGGTATGATAGGTGGAGGTATGTTTAAAGCTCTTGGTTCAGTAAGAAGAGGTATTATAGATGGAAAAGATAGAAAAGCAGATGAAAGGTTTATAGAGACTTTTATAGACACTACTGCTGAAAGAACAAAAGAGAATTTAAAGAAATTAGATGCAGCTGTAAAAAGTGGAGATACAAAAGCTGCTGAAGCCATAAAGAAACAAATGAGCTTTGATAGTATTGAAGCAGCTCTTCAACTTGACTATATAAAGAATGATGAGAAAATGACTGCTTATAATGCTCAAGTTGATCAACTTAAAGAAATATCAAGAATTATAAAAGAGGGGGATATTAGAGGTTTAGAACTTCTGGAACTTAGAAATGAGAAAGATGAAAATGGAGAAAACACTTTTGCTTATCTAAGAGATAATATAGATAGAATGATTTCTGATGCTGAACTTCAGAAGGAAAATCACATCAAGAATCTTCAACTTCAGATGGATTTAACTGGAGTAGAGAATTATGATTTAGCTGAGAGAACTACAAGACTTCAAATGATGCAAAATGAGAATAATAGAACTCTTGAAAAACGTAAAGAAAGTCTTGATAGTCTTTTTAATATAGAAAGAAATGCAACTAACAATGAGGATATTCTTGAATACAAAAAGTTACAGAGTTTCGTAACTGCTTATAATTCTACCACAACTAAATTTAGTAATCCTGAAATACAAAAAGAAGTAACTGAAGCCAAAGAAAGAATAGAAACTTTAGAAAGGGATAATCCTTCCTTTATATTTGATGAGGAGGAATATGGAAATAAACAATTGATAGGTGTTCAATCTGATATATTAAAGATAAGAGAAGCTAATTTTGAGATTAATAAAGATATTAAACAACTTACTACTAATCAAGGTATTAATGAATATAAGAAAAATCAAGTAAGACAGAGTATACTTGATTATGACCAAATTAATGATACTGTACAACTTAATAATATAAAGGAAACCCTTCAGAAAAACGAAGAGATAAATAAAAACTTCTCTAAGAAAGAAATAGAAAAGATTAATAAAGGAATAGATAATAGAATATCTAAACTACAATCTGTAGAGAAAGCACAGGCTGCTGAAAAATTAAGAAAAAATAATGAAGTTATTAAAACTAAAACAAAACCTATTATTACTCCTGAAGGTAAACTCAATACAGAAGTAGTTACAGATGATAAAACACAGAAAGAGGTTCAAATAAATATTGATAAAATTGATAAGATCAGAGATAATACTTCTGTAGGAATTGTAGAAGATGCCAGATCTCTTATAGAAAATAGCAAGGATATTCCTGAAGATAGTTTTGTTCTATTTCAAGAACAAGAAGAGAATATCTTTTTTGAAGCTCCAAGAGAGTTTAATGACAGAAATTCTATTGTTAGAGGTAACATGAAGAAAGGTGCAACTAATTTCTTAAAAAGAAATAAGGATGCTACTTTAAAAGATTATATTACAGCTTTTATAAATACTCCTGGTGTAGAAGTAGGAGATGTAGAAGCTTTATATTACTATATTGCTGATGGTTATTATGAAGCTAAAGATCAGAGATATTCAGATAACAGAGAAGAGGTTGAGGAAGTATATAGAGATATTTTTGAACCTTTTAATGCTCTACAATTAATACAGGATAATATAAATTTAGTTCCTGAAACAAAACCAACACCTAGTGAACAGGTTGAAATAGAAAAGAAGATAGATACCACAATTGTTGAAAAGCAAATAGAAAAAGCACAGCCAGTCAAAGTTGATAAAAATGGAAGAAATATATATTATATTGGTCCTAAGATTGCAGTTCCTGCAATAAAAGTTCCTTTTCCTGGAAATCCTTATAATGTAGTCTATAATAAAACAAAGAGTGGTTCTACTGAAGTGCTTTTCATAAGGGATAAAGAAGCAGAAATTAAAGAAGTATTAAGTGGAGCAGCTGGATTAGAAGCTACTAAAAGAGCTTTTATGATGAACCCATTTCTGGCAAAAGCAGGTGTTCCTATACAGGTATATATCCCACCATTACAAGAATTACTTGATGATTCTAAAGGTTTTATAGTTTCTACTTGGACAAGAAAAGGTAAAGATGGTCCTTTAGAGAAGGGTACTGAATCTTTTTCAATATGGTATAATAGAGAAAAAGAAAAATTTGAAAAAGAAAATCCAGGTAAAGAATTTATTGGTTCTGATAGATTTTTAGAAAAAGTCCCTATATTCTCTTATGTTGAGATTAATGGTGAAAGAGTACAGATAGGTTCTGCTATTCATGAGCCTGTTTGGTGGAATGAAGTTAATGTTGCTGATTTTAGAAACTCTGAAGATCTTAAGGCGGCTCTGAATTCTCCTAATGAAGAAGAGAGAGAGATAGCAAGTCTTACAGCAAAATCAAGACAGCAAGCTGTAATTGATGAGGGGAGAGAACAAACATTTGAAGTTAGAAGAACTATATGGGAGAATACAAATAAAGAAGATTGGTATGATGGTCGGAGTACTCTGGTTAGAATGAAGATCAGAGAGGTAACAGATGGCTTCTCACTTAAGATAGATCCTAAAGAACCTAAGAGAAAAATTAGGGAAGCTAATAATGATTTAAGACTTGGAATTATTTTAGTTGACAGCAATAAAAGTATCTCAGTAGCTTATGATTCAAAAAATGGGAAAGAAAGGTATATACCACAGAAATATATTTATAATCCTTCTGTACTTAGTGGAGATTATGTAGGATATGCTGTATCTCTTATTCCTTTTTCCATGCACGAAGATGGAAAACCTATGTATCTTGTACAACTTGTAGATACAGGATATACTAATGCTCAGGAAACTTTAAAATATCTTTATGATGCCAGAGGTAAAATAAGACAGCTTAATCAGGATTATCAGACTGCAAGAGCAAGAAATAATATTTCTGAAATGCAAAAGCTTGAAAAACAGCTTAAAGATATTATGACTGTTGCAGGTTTCTCTGAAGAAAAGATAAACACTTATTTTAAACTTGAGGATAAAGATGCAAGGTATAAAATTCTAAGAGATAATCTTCTAAGATTTTATCCTAAAGAGACTGAACAAGGCAATCTTAAAACATCTTTTGAAAAAGATAATATTAGTGGGGATATTGCTAATATTGTAGTCTTTGATGAACAGGGAAATCCTAAAGTATATAAACCTAATCCAGAAAGTCAGGAATCCTCCTACGTTCAGATGCTAAAGGAAACTATCTACACTCAAAATGATTATATAGAAATAAGAGATTTAAGAAAAGAAGATCCAAATGCTACTATAAAAATAGCTAATGCTCAACCTAGGATACATCTTGTTTTTGATGAAGAGGTTACTACTGAAAAATTAGAATTCAAAAGAAAAGAACTTGAACAAAGACAACAAGAAGAAGCTGAAGAAAAAAAGGAGGAAAATCTTGTTGCCACTTCAGAAGAAATTATACAAGATTCCCCAAAGTTTGAACTTACTCCTGAAAGAAAATATACTATTGTAAATCATCTTTTTAATAAAGTACTTCAATCCTTTAAAGAAGATAAAACTTCAAGGAAGAATATTGCAATAGAAACAAGAAGAGCTATTGAAACTCATCTTTCAGATTTAAAAGAAACCAATCCTGATTTATATAATGGTATTCTTGAGAATAAGGATGAAATTTTAGGTCTTGGAGAATATAGAGATAAATCTCTCACTGTAAGAGAAGCCTTATTAAACCATTTTAATATGGAAACTCTTGAAGAAATGGATGATGTAGATTTAGATACAGAATCAGTTCTTGAAAAAGATCATTCTAAAATTGCACAAGAATATGATGTAAAAACAAGTCTAAGCTCTAAGATAAAAAGAGTTTTCTCTGGAATACCTGTAAATGATAAGAATAGAAGAGGTGAATATATTGAAGGTATTACTGAATATATGGAACTTGATGATGTATTTTCTGCTTTACAGGATTTATTGTCTGATGTTCCAAATGATTTTACTGTACTTAAAGAAAGAATAAGAGAGAGAATAAAATTAAATCCAGAAGAATTTGAATTCTTATCTTATATACAAGATATACTTGAAAATATTGATCCTCAACTTCAACATGAAGTTCTTTTTAGACTTAATCAAACTAAGAATAGGATGTACTTTATTTATTCTAAAGAGAATAAAGGGAACTATGTATTACAAGTTTTAGATGCTAACAGCAGACATCCTTTTATTTTTACTAAGAATACTATACTTGAACAATTTAAGAATTCTGATATAGTAGAAAATCTTGGAAATGGTGAGTACTCTCTTAATAAAGAAAGAGCTCAAGAATTTATCAACATAGCAAATCTTATATCTAAATCTGGTAATATTGGTTATGAAACAATTAGAAACTTCTTTGCAACTGTAGGTATTTACGTTGAGGAAAGTACTTTAGAAGCTAAGGATAAGAATGATCCTGGAGCTTTTAGAAACATAGTTAAGAATCTTACAGAGCAATTAAAAAAGAATGTCATAGCATTAAAAGACTATACTAAACCTTTAAATTTTGATGAGAAAGTAGAAAATGTAGTTTTAAGAGAGAATAATAATTACTTGAATAACTTCATTGGGGAAATTATAAAATTTACTTTTAATGTTGATCAGTCAATGTATGTTGGTGGGAAAATAATTAATAGTTTTTCACAGCCAAATTTCTTTACTGAACAACTCAGAAAAATTTCTTCTTTGAAAGGTTCTGATTTAAGTCAAAATAATAAACATTTAATTAATAAGCTACTAAATAATGGTTATACAAAAAATAATCTTTTAGTAAAACTTATTACTCAAGTAGATGAGGAATTTGAAGAGCTTTTAAAAGAGTCAAAAGAAATTCTAGAAGAACTTAGTGTAGGATATACTTCTTTAGAAGTTTTAAAAAGAAAAGGTTTTAGAAGTAAGGACCAACAGATTACTGAACTTTCTCCCTCTGATTATGATACAGCTCTTATAGGATACTTTGGTAACATGGATAAGAAGTTATCTGCTACAGAGAAAGGTATACCTTTAAGAATGTCTTATATGACTTCCCCTACATTATCAGATTCTTCCCAGATGTTTTTGATGAAAACTGTAGTACTGGATTTAAATAGAAGTCATTTTAAAATATCTAACAGTAATATAGATAGTTATAATAATACAGTAGCCGAGATTCTATATGAACAGTTGGTACTTCCTGAACTTACAAGAATGATTGAAGTTAAGGGTACTGAAAGAGATACTGTTGAAAATCAATTATTCTATGGTGTTCCAGCACTTAATAGTATAACTACTGCTGATGGAAAGAATATTCTCTATTATATCAGAGAAAATGATTTTGATACTGAGGAGATGTTATCCAAGATTAAAGAAAACTTTGGAGAAGCAATTAATAGTATTATCAGAAACGTTGTAAAAAATGAAGTAGAAGAAAAACTTAAAATAGATTCTGATGGAAACTTTTCTGGTAATTGGGTAAAGAATGGTTTTATCTATAAAGAAAAAGATAAAGTAAAAGTAGAAGTTCTTGATACCAAATATCTTAACAGTAAAAATCCTGATGGTACACCTTTAAGTAAAGTAGAAACAGCTGCTTGGGAGTATGCTATAAACTATCTTGTTACACAAGCACAGATGCAAGCTTTATTTGCTGGAGATCCTGCCAATTATTCAAAAGCTAAAAGTAGTTTCTTTGAAAATAAGGATGTTGCAGTACCTAAAACAGAGAATAATACAGCTGAAGAAAAACTGAAAGTTTATATTGGAATTGCAGAAGAGACTTCTATAAATCTCTCTAAAAGATTAAAGGCTTTAATATCTCCAGGAAACAGGATTGCATATTCTGCAAGTAAACAGTATATTCAGTTAATGTTGCAAGATAGCTCTTCTATATCAGATGCTTATAAAGAATATTTAAAAGTATGGTATGGAAATATACCTTCTGATGATATGTCTATGGTTGATAGAGCCATTGAATTAAGTGAGAAAAAAAGAGATTTTGAAGGAAAACTTAATCCTACAGAAGTAGAAAAAAAAGAATACTTGGCAGATCTTATAGAACTCTCGGATATAAAGAAGGATTTATCAAAGAAATATCCTGAGGTATCTGGTTATCTGGAAAACGTTGCTACTGATGCCCAAGAATATACTACTTGGAAAGAACATCTTGAAGTGGCTTATAATATGGGAAAAATTTCTGAAGAAGAGTATAATAATCTTAATAGAAAACTTACAGAGCAGTCAAAAGGAAATATTGAAGGTAATAGACTTTCTTCTGAAGAAAAATTTATATTTCAACCTATGAAGCCATTACACTCTGGAATGTATTTCAGAGGTATGAATAATGGTAAAACATATCAAGAATTTGTATATGTAAAAACTTCTTCATTTCCATTAATACCTGAAATGACTAAAGATCTGAAGATAGATAATCTCCGTAAAAATATGGAGAGACTTGAAGAAACTAAAGGTCTTACAGTAAGAGCAGCTTATGAATCAGGTATTAAAGTAGGAAAAACCAAGACTTTAGCAAATACAAATCAACTTCTTGATAATGACAATGTTATTATTAGTGATAGTTTTTCTATATTAGATAGAGAGAATTTCTCTATACAACAAGAGAAACCTTTTAAAACTGATAAACATCTTGCTAATAATGAAAGAGATGAAATTGGTAGAGGTACTCAAATGGAAAAAATACTTCTATCTAATGGAATTAACAAAATATCAAGAAAGATATTCCCCAATATTTTTGGAAAAGAACTTCTTAGTAGATTAAATATTACTCCCGAAAATGATAAAATATCTGGAGAAGATTTATACAAGATATATACAGATCTATCAATTACTGAGCAAAATCTCAAAAAAGACTTTTTCTTAAAATCTTTAGATGTAAATGAAAATGACTACCAGATAGGTTCTGTTAGTTCTATGGAAAAACTCCAAGCTGCTCTAAATAAAAGATTAACTAATAGACAGGATAAAGAGATTTTGGAGCTTAAGTATTTTGTAAAAGATGAAGAAGGAAATGGAAAATACTATACTAAAGATGAAATAGAAGCTTTTAACCTCAAACCAGTATCTGCTGAATTTACATTTCCAATCTGGCTATCTCCAAACTCAAGAAAGTTTGAGAGTGTATTAAACTCAATGATTACCAATGAGTTTATTAAACTTAAATTTCCTGGAAATTCTTCTCCTGTAGCCTCTGCAGAAGGTTTTGTATCTGTTAAAACTATAGAGGAACTTTCTCAAGAAGATGTTAATGGTATTGTATTTACAGACAGTTATAATGGTAAAGGACTTTTACCAGAAAGAGTTGAATATGGTATTGTAAAGCCAGCTCAAGTTCTTGTTGCTTCTAAGTTTAGAGTAAAAAGAAAAGTAAATGGGGAATATATTGAGGAGATAATTGATTTCAATACTCCTGAATACATAAATCCTGAGACTAAAAGAATAGATAACAGTAAACTTCCTCCTGAAGTAAGACGACTGTTCTCTTTTCGTATTCCTTCTTCTGCACACCAGTCAGGTTCTTTGATTGAAATTGTAGGATTTTTACCACATCATATGGGAGATCTTATGATTGTTCCTAAAGAACATACAACTAAAATTGGAGAAGATTATGATATTGATGTAAGATATTCCTATAGTGGTAATTATGTAGTTAATGAAGACGGTTCTATAAGATTTCTAAGTGAAAAAGATGTACCTGTATACCCTAAAGAAGAGCTTGACAGAATATATAATGAATATAGAGATTACAAAGTTTCCTTAATTGAGTATATCAAAAAGAATAGACCTAACAGTCCAAACAAAGAGAATGAAATTAGAAGCGAAATAGCTACTACTCAATTTCTTATTAATATATTGGAAGCTAAAGGTATTGATGAAAATTCTGAAGAAATAGAAGCTCTCAATTTAGAGCTTAATACTCTTATAGGGAGTCTTAATGAAAATAAAGAAGAGATAACTCCTGAAAGAAGAAAAGAAATTCAGGGTGAAATCAAAAACCTGCATGATAAGTTTCTTGAGGAGAAGAAATATAAAATTGAAGAGTATCTCAATGCAAGGAAGTTTTTTGGGACCAAACTGGCATCTATAGAGAATGAACTTATAAATCTTTATAAATCTGTATATTCCTCTACTGATAGTGAAATTCAGAGACTAATAATTACTACTATCAACACGGATATGGCTCAAGAGACAGCCAAAATGATAGATACTAAAATTAAATCATCTCAAAAGAAAGACAACTTTACTATATATGGGTACGAACATCAGAAATCTACTCTAAGACTGGGAGCTTCTGGTAAACTTGGTATAGGGGTACACTCCAATTGGGTTGTATGGAATGGTCTTGTACAACAGTCTGAGAAAGAAATAGCTCTTATAGATGATGGAGAACTATTCTCTATGAGAATAGGTAATTTCGTTTCTGATGGTAAACTTGGAAATATATATGCTCTAAGGCCTAATTTAGAGAATGTCTCTGAAGATTATAAAAAGAGATATGAAAGTTTTAAGCCAAGAAGAATTTCTGATATAAATATGGAAAATCAGAATTCTGCTACTGATAATCAGAAGTTACAAATTATGGGTAGAAGAAATGAGAACAAATATACTATTAATGTATTTGCTCTTATGAATAATCTTGGATTTGACAAGGATATTGTAGTTGTAAATGGTGAAGAAAGAGAAATACTTATTCCTTCTCTATTTATAAGTCAACCCATAATTAGAAGATATGTAGAACTTAAAGAACAATACTCTTCAACTTTTGCAGATTTTACAAGGGATATTGAATCAGTAATTACTGAGCAATTAAGAGTTGAATTCGCAAATAATGTAGAATTTCCTGTAAATCCTCTTACAAAAGAATTAATACCTTTTCTTGATGAGAAAACGATGTCTAAAGTTTCTAAGGAACTTACAGGACAACTCTTATATGATAGTCTTGTGACTCCTTACAGTCAGATAACTCAATGGGTTGTATATCAAAAATTTGTAGAATTACAAGGACATTCAAATAATGTCAATAAGGTAATACAACTTATGAATATTGATAAAGGTCTTGGTGTATCTTATTTTAATATTATCTCTAAGAAAAATTCTCTGATAGATGAGATGAACCCTACAAATCTCAATATTAGTAATATAGAATCTTTATTCGGAGAAACTCCTCCTGAGCCTATTTATGACAATGAAGAATCTGCTGAAAAGATTAAGGAACTTTTGACACAAAATTATATTAAGATAGGTAAGGATGAAAATACAGGAGAAATCTTCTTAATGAAACCAAACAGCCCTAATAGTGCTAAGTTACTAAATTCTATTTCAATAGGGTACTATTTATGGGGGAATATTTTTCCTTTTGAAAATAAATACTTAAAAGGTCAAATAGATGAGATCATAGGTGACAGACCTGAGATAGAAAGTACTATGGAATTGAGATACAATATACTTTCTGCTATGAGAGAGTATATGTATTCTTCAAATATGTTTAATTTATATGATGGTATTACTGATATAAATCAAGAGAGGAGAAGACTCTTAATGGATGAAGGAGATAATGAATCTCTTGCAAGTTATCTTATGAGATTAAAGAAATTATCTGCTACAGACGACTCATTAAAAACTCTCTTCAATAAACATTTCTTTAGGAACTTAGAGTTTTCTATTAATAAGAAAGAACCTTCTATCATCAAATATAATGTAAACAGTAATAATTCTTTCAATAAAAATCTCCCACATTCAGAATTGCTTCTGATGTCAGATTCCTTGATTAAACTTCCAGCTTATAATGGGGATGAAAACTACACTTATGAAAAGCTAGTTAAGGATCTTACCAAATATGCTATGCTTACAAATACAGAAAATGGAGCTATAGGATTTAGAAACTATATTCCAATGGCTGTATTTCAGAAGTATAATTTTGATAGTCAATTACATTATCTTGCAGATTTAAATACTGATAGTGGGAAATATTTTAATATGATCTATAATGGTACTTTAAGTACTATTACATCTTTCTTAGGAAATAATGTTATAATAGAAGATGAGTCAGGAACTTATATTGAAGTTCCAGAAAAATTCTTATCTTCAAAGGAAATATTGGAAGAACTTATAGATAATGTAAATAGTAGCTTTGGATCTGAGAAGAAAGCTGTAGAACTTGACTCAAAGAGGGGTAGAGTAATTATTAACAGACCCTTAAGTGAAGTTAATAAGAGAAGATTTATAAGACAATTTTATCAACATAATCCTGAGCAAGCTACTAAACTTAGCTATAAAGACTTAGGCATTAATAACAGAAATTTAATCAATAGTGTAAGTGAATTTGAATATACTTTCAAGGAGGAGATTCCTAACTATGTTTCAATAAAAGGAATTAATGGTGAAGTATTTCTATATGAACTTGTAGAGACAGATATTAATAAGAGTAGCAAATACAGAAGAATTAATAAGTTAGGTGGATTTGGTGTTAATGAGTATAATACTAATAGTGATGTTAATATCTCTATGTTTGACTCCAATAATCCAAAAATATCTGAGTTAAAACCTGTAGGTAAGAAGAAAGGGACAATTGGAAGAAATGCTATCTTTAATCTCCCTACTACTCCTGAAGCTGCTATTACTATTAATGAAGTAATGACTATATTTGAGAACGCAGAACTTGACATAAACAATAAAGAAGTAATAACACTTAGTGGATTACTTGCAGATATTCAGAAATTTATAGATCCAAATACTAAAGTATATAAAGGACAATTAGAGAGTGGTTCTCCAGGAGCTTATAACTCTAAGACTAATACAATTATATTAGACACTACACAATTCTCAAAAGATAGAAGAGTTAATGATTTATACAGAGTATTTTCTGAAGAAGTTTTCCACTCCATTACAGCGAGAGAAGTAGATAAATATATAGTTGGTAATAATACTACTTTAGAGGTAGGTATTGACAGTGTTGAAGTAAAAGTAGATTATCTTACAGAAAACACCCCTGCTCATATTACAAAACTTGTGAGATTATATAAGACAGCAGCTGAAGCTTTAATTAAGGAAGAATCTCAGGAGAAAAATATCTCCTGGTCCCAAGCTTATGAAAATATCATTAAAAGGTATAAGGAAAATCCTACTAATACAGATGCTTATAGAATCTCTAATTTACATGAATTTATGGCGGGTATCTTTACCGATGATACTTTTAGAAGCAAAATGTCTAAAATTCAATTTAAAGATACTAATACATCTATCCTACAACAATTTGCAGACTTTGTAAGAAGAACTCTTCAATTTATTAGTGAAAGAATAGAAGGAAATATATCAGAGCAAACTTTGAGTACTGTATATGATTTTATATCTTCTATACATAATAATGTAGCCTCCTCTAAAGTTAAAACCACAAAAACTTTTGATGAAATGAGAAAGACAGATAATAAAGCTAAAGCTCTTGTTTCAGATCTTAAGAAGCCACTAACTTCAAGTTTATATAGTAAATTATATAAGTCTGATAGGATTAAGTCTTTATCCCCTACCAATATAGTTTCTATACTAAATAAGAATAATAGAGAGGTTATTGCCCCTGAAGGTATAATAACTGCAACTATTATAAATTCTGAAAGACATTTTGGAAATCCTTTTACCCCAAATCAAAGTACAAAAGATAAAAATCCTGAGATGGTTAAAGTAAAAGATACTCAGGAAGCGACTGAGAAATATATGAATTGGGTATTAAATGGAGGTCTTCCACAATTTGAAAACAGAAGACAGTGGATGCTTGAGCAATTTAAATCTGGAAACTTAAAAGGTAAACCAATACTTGTAAATCAAGGAAGTGAGGATATATCCTACAATAATGCCATTGATTACTTCATTAATGAACACCAATGGAAACAAACTCAAAAACCCGTAGAAAAAATTCAAACTCAAACTAAATCTAATATAGTAAACTCTGGTAACTACTCTTCTAATGATGTAATATTTGTATCTATTGGGGGTAAAAGAGGAAATGAAGTTATAAGAAAACAGCAACAAGATAAAACAATTAAAGAGGCTATTAAAGCTTTAGAAGCTGGAGCTACTTTAATCACAGATAATGCCTCTTACGTAGAGTCTAATTCTTATAATGAGGGAGAGAAAAGACTGGCTGATAATTTAAAAGTTAAAGGATATAATTATTCTGAAATAACTGTAGATGGTAATCTATTAGGAGTTTGGAATAAAGGTATTAACCAAATAACTTCCAAACAAAAACAAGAAGCTCAACAACTGTATTCTCAATATCTTGAACAAAACCCTAATGGGGGTATACAAGGATTTAAAGAGTTTGTTCAAGGTAAACAATTTCAAAAACTTACAGAAGAAGAAAAATCTAAAACAATAGAACAAGCTATTAAAACAGGTGTATCAGAATTATTTGAATCTAACCTTGAATTAGCTAATGCTGTATATGAAGCTTTAGGATTTGGTCAAGAAGTTGATTTATCTGAAAAAAATATATTTACTGTAGAACCTATACAAAGTGTAGATAAAAAAGCTAAATCTAAAGCCAAAATAGCTACACAATATATAGGATTTGCAGAAGGAATTTCAGGTAGTTCAACTGCTTTATATGCTAAACAAATAAGTGAACAAAGTAACAATAGTACAATTGAGTTTCAAGAAGAGCAATCTCCTGGTTATATTGAAAGAACAAGAAAAAATGCTTCTGCTGACGCTACAATAGATTTTGGTTTAAATCAAACAGGTGAAAGTTGGACAAAGAAAGCAGTAGATAATAATAAGAAAAAATATATTGGTATAAATACTAATAACCTTACCATTTCTTCTGAAATGGTCAATAATATAGTTGAAGATTTAAATAGTGTAAATGCTAAAACCTTAAATATTGCGGGAATGGGTATTTACAATATGAAGAATATTACTCAAGAGCAAGTAGATGAATTTGTTTATAATTTATTAAAACAAGTAGTAGAATCTCCTAATCTTAAAAATAAAATACAAAGTATAAGAACAGGTGGACAAACTGGATTTGACGAAGCTGGAGCTAAAGCTGGTATAAGATTAGGTATTCCTACTCTTGTACTTGCACCTAAAGGTTGGAAATTTAGAAATATAGAAGGTAAAGATATTTCAAATGAAAAACTTTTCAAAGAAAGATTTAATAATGAGAACCAAAATGTTAAAGAACAGGGGAATGAAATAAAATCTACAGAAAAAAATGAAGATCCTAACAGAAATATTACAGGAAAGTCTAAATTTAACTTTGCTCCAAAGGTAGATTTTAGTAACTTTACAGAATTAAAAGATGATATTTTTTCAAATTGTAGAAATTAAATATAAATAATATGGCTTGTAATGTAGTTGAATTAGCCACAGTAAATTTTTTAGAAAAAGAAGGTTACATAAGATGGCATGAAGTAGATGGTTATCCTGGAGAATACAGAATACCGAAGAATAAAGTAGAGAAGACAAGAAAAGCTATTAAGGAATTGACTATAGCTGCAAGAAAATATGGGGTAACTAATCCTTCTCAAATGTTTCATATAGTAGAAAAGCCTTATAATTTAACTCCTGGAACTTCAGAAAGAGTAGACAATATGATTTCTAAAGGAATTACTTCCTACTATGTATTAGAGGAAGATATACCTTTTGTTACAGAGTTTCAAGAGAAGTTTGATAGATTTCAAGAAGAGAGAAAAGTAGTACAAAGTAAGATTGATTTTGATGCTCCATTAAAAGATAAAATTAAGACAATGTTCAGTAATAACCCAGAGTTTTTTGACATAGGAAGTCAAGAGGATTATCTAGAGTATCTTGAAGTAACTAATAAAGGAGATGTAGTAAATGAGAATGATTTTGAGGACTTTCAGAAATTTGTTGAGAATAGAAATAGAGAAATTCAATCTGAGGAAGATTTTAGAAGATACACTATGAATGCTCCTGGTTCTTATACTAATACAAGAACAGGAGAAACTGTAGATACTACAAATCTTGCTGCTAATTCTGCTTATGTAAATTCTAAGAGACAATTATTAGAAAATCTAAAGACCCATTTAGAGGATTACTATAAACTTAATAAAGGAAAAGAACATACAGAACTTTATAAAAAAAGGATCAAGGAATTAAATGAGGTAATTAATGAAGTATCTGATGAACTTAGTTTACTTACAGCTACAGATGCCAAGACAATATTCAGAAGTGTTATTAATGAAATAGAAATACTTTCAGAGATATTGGATAATCCTGATACTTTTAATGCAGAAAATTTTGAGCTTATTCAAAGATTAAATATACTATCTAATTTAATTCTAGGTCAGAATATTGATGGAACATCTATTATAGGTGATAGAATAATGTTTAATGGAGAAGGTATTGAAGGTTTTAATGACTATGTTGTTGAACCTATGACTAAACTTAAACTTAAATATGATGACTACCTATATAATGTAGCTGAGAATGCCTTTCTTAATAATCCTATCTTCATAGAAAACAGAGACAAGTTTACAGATGAACAAATACAGGAGATGTTGAAAAGTGTTAGAGAAAAAGGCAATGATATAAATTTTTTTCAAGCCTACTTTTTAGGAGTAAACTCTAATGCTGATTCTATATTGTTTAAAATCGTAAATGATTTATTACAGACTAATGTAAGAAAAGTAGAACAGTCTATAGGTAAAAAAGAGAAAGCTCTTTCAGAAGTTCAGGAAAGACTTAGAAAAAAGAAGTTTGATATTGATAAATTCTATGCTAAAGATGAGAATGGTATTAAAACAGGAAGATTAATTTCTAAATATACAGCTAAATGGTTTAGAAGTTTAAATGTTCTTCATAATTTAAAAAAAGAATTTGATTCTGTACATAATCAACTGAAACCACAAAAATATAAAGAAATTATATCTTGGTATGATGAGAATGTTTCTTTTATAGATATAAGAAAACTAAAAGTCTTTAAAGATAGGTATTCAGAAGGATATGGGAAATACTTTAAGTTCTCTGATGAAGAGATGACCCAATATGAAAAATGGTTGAGAGAAGAGTTAGGAAAAGGTTATGATGAAGCTATAGAAACTCAGATGGAGAACATAGAAAGATTTATATCTTATAGTCTCTCTGAGAGTGATAAAAATACTATTTGGACTCAAAAAAATATTTCTGCTGCAAGCCCTTTCAAATTTTTGGAAAATTATGATAGCAAGAATAAAAGAAATGCTATACCTACTGTTGTAGGAAGCCAGACTACAAGTGTTTTTAATATAGGTAAATATAATCACTTTATTCCAAAGAGATATATTGTGGATAAAACTACAGAGGACCTAATAGATAATGAATATTATGACAAGATCTTCGAAAAAGATATTGAGTCTGACCCTGATGCTTATGAAGCTCAAAGATTACTTCAAGATCTACTCTCAAATCATATTAATCCAGCTTACAGCCTTAATGGTAATGTTATATCTTCTCTTCAAATTCCTATGTTAAGAAAAGAGTTTAGTGAAACTTGGGCAGAATCTAAAAGGAAAGGTATTTTATCATTGATAAAAGCAATGGTACATAATGTTATAAATAACTGGAAGGATATTTGGTTTGATCAAACTTATAGTTCTGATAGGAAAGGTGTTGTAGCTAATTACTCTAATGCAGCTCTAAGAGAAATAAATAACTATAAAAGAGTACTTCAATTAAAATCTTTAGAAGACCTTCTAAAAAAAGCAGATGAATTGGGTCTTCATTTTAAATCAAATGAAACTAAGGATAGAATAATAGATGGAATTGCAAGAGCTGAAGTGTTACCAGAATTCTCTAATGACATATTTCAAAATGTACTTACAGTATCCTCTTATGCTACCTTACACAGGGCAAGACAAGACACTTCTTTTATTGCAGAATTATTATATAAGGTACATATTAAGCCAAACTTAGATGGTAAAGTAAGGGAGTTATCCAATAAGAAATTTAGAGCTTGGATAGACACCAATGTATATGGAAAAAGAAATGAAAAATCTCAAGAGAACAACGTAATTACTAAAGCAAATTTAAAAAGACTCTCTGATGCTGATAAAAGATTAAAGAAAGTTCTTCAAGAGATTAATGTTGATAATCTTGGGGAGGATGTTGTTTTCTATTTGGAAGGTATTAGATATACTTCCAGATTAAGTGATGATAAGAACAGAGAATTTGTAGCTATCAAAGAAAATGAATCTGGAGAAAACTTTGAATATAAAACTATAAGTTCTGAAGAATTTGAAGAGAAATTAAACACTTATATAAAAAATCAGGTAGATAGTCTGGGAATATCTATGACTTTTAGTAGTTTAGTTAGTGGAATACTTAATAATCTCTCTATAAAATTTTTAGGCTTTAATCCCAAATCAGGTTTAAAAAATAGAATTGAGGGTGCTGTAATGAATTCTATTATAGATGCTGAAGGAACTAAATGGACAAGAGGTAATAACAGAAATTCTACAAGAATACTTTCTTTAGCAAATATTTTTAGATTATCTAATGGTAAACTTGATAATATTGCAAGAAAAAAAGCTCTGCAATTAAAGACTATAAATCAACTTGTTCAAAGACTTGGAGTACTTCAGGATAGAAAAGATTTTAGAGACAAGAAAAATCAAGTTTCTGCCTATGATAAATATAAGGATTTTTTAGATGTATATAATTTTGCAATAGGTATGCCAGAGTATAGAAATCAAGTTGAAATTGTTCTCAATATACTTCAAGATCAAAAAATTACTAATTATAAAGGAGAAACTGTAAGTTTTGTAAATGGTACAGGTATTGTAAAAGATTCTGAAGGAAGAGTGATTGAAACAGGGCAATATATGTCTGCGTATATTCCTGGAACTCTCACACTTAAAGATGAATATAAATATACAGCTGAGGCTTTTAATGAGGATGGTACTTTAAAAGATAATATAAATTTGAATGACTATATTAATATGGATAATATTGGATATGAGACATTTCAAGTTTTTGATGCTATTGGTGGTAAAACCGAAGGTAGTAATGCTATACATCTTATAAATGAAAAAATTCAGGATACTATTAATAAGACCCAGGGTAATTTTTCAAGTATGGATAGTATTCTTGTTATGAGGAGTACTTTGGGAAGATTTGCTATGTTTTTTAAAAGATATTTACCTGAACTTGTAAACCAAAGATTTGGAACTTTTGGAAATGATATTATTCAAGGAAAATATAAATCCGAAGGTAGATATAGAGTACTCTTTAGAAATCCTGGTGCTTTAGGTGTACTTGCTTCTACAGTTGCTACTGTATTTTTCGGACCACTTATAGGTGGAGGATTTCTAGCTACAGCATTTCTTCCTTACTTATTCCACAGTGTTTCAAATAGATGGTTTAATCGTGAGATTAATGTAAGTTTAGCAGATAATCTTGAAGAATCTGTGGGGATGTTGAAAGAAATTTTAATAAGAACTATGGATTTCCCTTTGGGAATAGTACATTCTAAGTGGAGATTCAGAGATATAAAATCTCTTGGAGATAATCAGTTTTTTGAAAAACTTAAAGATAAAGAAGTACTCACAGAAGATGAAGCTGGGGCTTTAATAGCTTGTGCTGAGGAGATAGCTATAACTATAGGAAGTATGTTATTCATAATGTTGGCTAAGAATGCACTTGGTGGTGGGGATGATGAAGATGAGGATAAAAAGCAACTTAGAAATTTTATTGACAATTACGGAAACCAGATTATGGAGAACTTAACACAATTCTATGATCCAGTAGGTTTTGTTAAAAACAACTTTTCAAGACTTGTATTATTTTCTACATTAGAGGATACTGAAAAATTTCTAACTGCTTTTAGAAAGTATATTGACTATGATGAAGGTACTCTAAGGGAAGTCACTATGAAGGGTCTCAAGGCACAACCTCTTGTACCTATAATTAATTTCGTAGCTAAACCTATTGAGGTTGGAGATATTTCAGGTATTTGGAAAGACGAAAAAGAATATGATTCTGGACAGTGGTTTGATAAGGTTGTAAAATCCAAAGAGGCAATTTCGAAGGAAAAACTCACTAACAGAAGAGAATCTTTGAAGAAAAAATATATTGATTTACTTTCTGATAGATATAGGGAAGAATTAGGTTTTAGTAAATCTAAGGCAGATGTAGTAGCAGAAGAGACAGCTAGGAAGATGATGAATAATCCTGAAATTTCAAGGCAATATAGAGAAGGTGAAACCTTTGAGGATGCCTTAGAAAGAATAGATTTCAAAGAGGCTACTAAATTAGCTGAGGAAGCTGTAGCTGAAGTTGAGTTAGAAGAACCAGAAGAGGAAGAAGAAGCTACAGAATAAAAAAATAAAGTGGGGTGTAAAACCCCACTTTTATTATTCTACCTTTATCAAGAAATCAATATGTGAAAAGCCTTTACTTGTAAAAGCAGTAATTTCGTTTGTCTTAACATCAAAACTAAAATCTTGAATTGTTGCTATACCTGCTTGAGTATCCTGATGTCCAACAACATCTCCAACAGAGAATTTATCCCCAAAAGAATTTATTGCAGTTCTAAAATCTGCAGAAATAAAATTTTGTTCATTCATCTAAGTATTCATCTATATCATAATCACTTTTATAAAAACATATATCCACAAATAAAAGAGTCAATAGCAAATAACCTGTTTCTTCTTTACTATTTGGCCTAAATAAAATACCAAAACCAAAATTATTAAACAAGCTTACAGTTAAGTTATACCTAAGTTTAAAGATAAATCCTATAGAAAATTTATCAGTACTAATATATATCCTATTCATTCTTTAAAAGATTATTATTTTTTCCCAATTTATAACACCATCCTCTCTTATTAAACCTTCATTTATAAGACAGTAGGCAATTTCTCCAACGTACAATCCTCTTAATTTTTTGTGAAACCCATTTTTTATTATGTAAGACCAAGCTTCAAGTTGTTCCTCAAGAGTTGCATCTTTCCCTTCTCCAAAACCTTCAGCATATGCAAATGCTATCTTTGTGTCCCACTCTATTTTACCATTCTATTATATTATAGTTAATCCCTAAACCTACATATGGACCATAATCAAGTTTTCTACTATTTAATCCATAGTTTATACCAAAACCTAGATCAATTCCAATACCACATTTCTTCTGTTTTGGAACAGCTACATTAAAGACTCTTATATCCTTAGTGGTAGAATAGGGATTTAGATTAGTTATTTCAGCATAGTAACCCTGCTTTGAGTCTTTTATAGCTATAGTAAATTCATCTCTGGATTTCATTGTAAAGTAACTTTTCCCATATTGAAAACCATATCTTGCATTAATCCAGCTATTGTTTATACTATCCAGAAGAATTGATTCTGAGAAAACTATGGTATCCCCACCTATAGGATAATAGTCTCTAATTGTATCTATATATGTAATTTGATTAGCAATATATAAAGCAGTTTTCAAATCTTTTATTTGTTTACCCTGAGAATTAATAAAGTTTTGAAGTTTTAAATTTCCATCTTTAAGATTTTGTATTTCTAGAAAATCTTTAGCTTTATCCATTTGCATTACAAAAATTCGAGATACATTAAGACTATCTTTATTCCTATAGGTTTTAAGGGAATCTGTAATAGAATTATATAAACTTACTTGTTCTTCATAATTTTCCTTATAACTATTCCCTCTTCTAATAAAGAAAATAATAAGAAAGAAAGCAAACAAAGAAATAAAATACCAATACTCTTTTTTCATTTTGATCTAAGTGTTTTGGGAGAGGTTTCTTTTAAGGCTACCCAAATAGCCTTTCTTACTTTATGACTTGGGACATTCTTTAGTACTTTTTCAAGAGAACGTTTTCTTCCAATATTCTTATTGAAATTATCTAATGGAAAACAATAAGATTTCTCAGAAACCATTACTCCAGTATTTTCATTTACAAGAATACATTCAGTGAAACTTGTTGATTCTGGAAGTGCAGTTTTATTCTTCTTACTCTGAAGATAATTATTTCTATCTACAGAGTTATTATTTACATGCCTCCAATAAATTCTTAAATTGTTAATCTTAATCATAGTGAAAATTCTTTTTCTACAAAAATATGAAAATCTTTGTGTTGTTGTATGTAATTTAAAGGATGAGCTTGTTTTAGAGAAAAAGTAACATGGTTATATAAAGACCATAAATTTTCATCTCTAAACTGTTCAAACTGAGGTTCTTCAAATTCTTTTTTAATAATGTTAAGTTGAGTTGAAGTGACTAAGTTTTCTTGGAAATACATTCTTCCAAGTAGTTTTGCCATCTCTTCTTTTGAGAGCTCAATCCTCTTCATTTCTTCAGAATGCTGTATCATCCTTTGGAAGTGCTCATCCAAGTGATTTATTGCTGTAACAACTTTCTCGTGAAGCTCTTGATTTACTGAACCAGTATGTTTTCTAAGAAAATATTCTTCCCCTGAAATCATACCATTACTGCAAATCCACACTGAAGCTCCATTCACAAATGCTACACTCATAGATTTATCATAGCTATTTCTAAAAGCTAATCTCATACCTAAATCAGAGTTATCTGGATGTCTTATATCCATATAACCAATAACCTGAGTACCCTGCCTATTTGTATTATACTTTTCATTTACAGGTACTAAATTGTGTCTATCAAGTTCCTCTTGAACAACCTCAATAATAGCTCTATGTGGAACTGCTGAATAAGTATCAGTTGAGGGGGGAACTTGTACGCATAGTAATTCTTCTCTATTCATCTTGATTTATTTTTATTTATAAAATATCTTACAGAGAGTATTAGAGGATCTTTTAAATCCTCTATATAAGTTCTTTAATTTAATGATAATTTTTCTCTATTTATTTTCTTTTCTTTTTTAATAAATTATTTCTCTCAAGAGCTTTTATTCTTTTTAAAGTAATCTCATCTTTAAAGACAGAGGCAAGAGTATCAATAGTAGAAACTCCTTTATAATACTCACTTCTGTTCTTTCTAAACATAAACTTTGTTACATTTTCTGGAGATATTATAGGAAATCTTTTACTACAAGAATAATAAAAGAGGTCCTTATAACTAGATACTACCCCATCAATCCTTTTCTTATGGAAACTATCTTTATCCAGGAAAAATAAATCACAGAACTTCTCAAAATGTTCCTCTAATTCTTCTATATAATTCATCATCAATAAATCTTAAACAGTTCATGTCATTAAAACATACTTAATATCAATTTTATATGAAGCAAAATCTTCAGGATTTTCTGAGAAGAAATCCATCTCAGCTCCTATATCTTCATAAGCCTTTTTAATTGCGAGATCTTCTACTTTTTTGAAAGAAAGGTCTTCTCCTTTTTCTCTTAACTCTCCTTCTAAAGAGCTTGAAGTATACTCATATACCCTACTTAGAGTTACTCTTAATATCTTGTCCATCATATAAAAATTCTTTAACTTTTTCTAATAAAGCTGGGATATCAGAATCATTATTAATAATATAATCAAAATATTGATAATTATCTAAAGCTATTTCTGAAGGATGAATATCATTATCCTCAAATCCAGACCTATTAACTCTAATTACAATTCCACCTCTTTTCTTTATTGCTTCAACTTCATTAGGAAATCTTACATCTGGTATAATCCAATTAGGAAGTATCATCTCTTGATGAGAAAATATACCACTATATTTTACAGTCCTAAAATGTTTTGGTTTATATTCTGCAAAAGTAGCATTAATCCAAATATTAGGATGTATAATATTTCTTCCACAATCAGTACCAAGAAGTTGAAGCAACAATCTGGGAGTAAGTTTTACTAGTTCATGCCAAAAGAAATTTTCAGGAGATTCATGAAGCTGTTTATAAACATCTAATTTCCCAGTAAAAGGAACTAATTCATAGTCATGATAGTAATATTTAGTATCTAGATAAACTTTCCAACACCACCATTCTTCAGGTAATTCTTTCTCCTTAAAATCTCTATCTTCAAGTTGTTCTCTTGTACAACCTAAAAGAATACAGACTATATCTTTAAGTTTATCTGCAAATCTTTTAATACAAAAAGAAGAATCAGTAACACTTTGTTTGTTTTCTTTTAAATATTGAAGAAATTCCATCTTTGGATAATAAGAAGAAGTAAGATACTGTATCATATTAGCTACCAGGTCTTTACCCGAATTCTTATGTCCTGAAATGCCAATAAGGTTATATTTGATATTTCCCATCTTCGTATATTATTTTAGAATCTTCATATACTTCAATAGTAGAACAACCATCATTTTCTTCAGGAATCATTCTCTCTTCTGTCTCATAAAGAATTTCTACTTCTACAAATCCTAATTCTTCATCAAAAACATCGCCAAGCCCTCCCTCTTCTAAAGCTTGTATAACTTTTTTAGGGTCAGTATTTTCATTAAAATGAATCCTTTTCCATATTGTTACTTTATAATCTATGTACATATCTTAATTTTATAATGGTTTTTTTATATTAGATGGCTCTCTAAATACTACTTCAATCTTATTGCTTTCTTTAATGTGTTTGAAACTTTCTACTATCATAAATAACTGTGCCTAACAATGTATATAGCAAATAGCCGTGTTAGGCTTTTAGAAACTATCTGCTTGTTATTAATATTTGTAATTATAATCAACATTTATGTTCGGCTACTTGCCATATACTAAACGTTATAAGCCATTTTCAAGGACGTCCTCTATCCTGTCTAAAATCTTATTACTAT
>CAZEMX010000011.1:0-36875 GCA_964513415.1 uncultured Nitrososphaerota archaeon | reverse complement strand
TCCGAAGGTTCACCGTGGAGGAGGGCTGGGACCTCCAGAGGGCGTGCGGCGGGACCCTCGAAGAGATGATGCGCAAAAAGTGAGGTGCGCAAACATGGACATCGCCCCGCTCTGCACAGGAGACCTAGAGACGACCGAGAGAGCTGCCGGGGGCATGCGCGTCAGGGAGCTCAGCGAGGATGCGGTAGGCGCATTCTTATCTCGGGCAAGGTCCATCCAGTCGTCTCTCTCCTCGATACCTGTCTCCGAGAGGCTGGCCGTCTTCGACGAGGTCAGCAACATATGGGTGGGAAGGGTCTCCTCTGGCAGGCTATCCGCGCTCAGGCAGAACCTCTCCGCCTCGACCGGATACAGCGAGCGCATGATCGATCTTGAGTTCTCGCTAGTCCCCGAGATGCTCAATTCCGCCAACCTGCGGATGAACCTCGATGCCTCCTTCATAGGAGGCGCAAGATCGCTTGAGGCGCCCACTCGGATAGCAGAAGGCGAGCACATCCGCCAGATGCCCGCCGGGCCGGTCTTCATAATAAGCTCTGGCAACTCTTTGATACCTCCACTCATCCCTACCACCCTCTCCTTAGTAACCGGGAATCTGACCCTGCTCAGGCCTTCGCTTGCAAACTACGCCGGGGTCAGCGAGGTCTACTCCGCGCTCTCAAAGGTACCCTCTAAGACCGCGAGGCTCTTCGAAGAAGCCCTGGCACTGAGCTACTTCTCGCACGACAGCCCCGTCCTGAAGCACCTGTTGACGAGGGCGGGCTTGGCGGTCATCAACTTCTGGGGCGGGGAGCCCGCCCGCACCACCGTTTGCATGCAGATAGCGGAAAACCGGAGCCATCCGCGCCTCATAGTCAACGGTCCGATGACGGGTCATGCGATTATAGACGCGCCCTCTGCGGATGCCGCCGCCGCACTCGGTCTCGCGAAGAACATCGTCCTCTACGACCAGCAGCTATGCAGTTCGCCTACACAGGCCGCCTTCATAGGCGAGTATGCGCAAGCGGAGGCATTCGCCATCGCCGTAGGCGAGGCACTGGACCGGCTCTGCACGGACTACCCCCTCAGGCTTGGCGAGGGGGCCACATTTGCGCTGCAGGGTGCAAGGCGCTTCCTGCTCTTCAAGGGCTCCAATGTCCTGGCATCGAAGGGGCAGGCGAGCCCTTGGACCGTGGTTGTATCGCGGTCCTCAAGCACGCTGGACGAGCTCGTTTCGTCGTCCCCTGAATTCGGTTTGATGAATAGGCGGCGCTTCATAGAGATCATTGCGGTCGAAACACCTGAGGCCGCGGTCCGCCTCGTCAGGGACCTGCCCTCCAGGCGGGCATTCATGGGGGTGGACCGGGTTCAGTCGATCGGTCTAGCAGTGTCTGAACACACAAGGTCGATTCTTCTTGAGGCGCTGTCCAAGGAGGGCGTCTACCGGATCGTACCCCTCGGGAACATGTTCATGAGGAGCGCTGTCGAGCCGTATGACGGGGTCAGCCTGGCAGGCTCGTTCACCTACTCACTATACGTTCGAGATGATCGCCCCGGGACTAGGGTGGGATCATGAGGGTCGCCCTGACCGGCGCATCGGGTTTTCTTGGGGGATATCTTGCCGAAGCACTAGTGCGCAACGGGCATATCGTCATAGGTCTCGTGAGGGATCCGGATACTCAGCCCGCCCTCCTCTCCCTCGGCGCCGAGCTGAGGAGGATCGACCTGACCGACAAGTCGACGCTCGCCGGTGCGGTCGAAGGATCCGACGTCATCGTACACCTTGCAGCATACTACACCTTCCATGGCAGGAAGGAACAGTACAGAAGGGTCAACGTCGAGGGCACTCTGAGCCTTATCGAAGCCGCCGCTGCTAGCGGGGTAAGGCGTTTCATATACTGCAGCTCAACCGAGGCCATGGGTCCTGTGGAGTCCCCTCCCGCCGACGAGTCCGCGCCGCTCAACCCCGCATACGAGTACGGGCGATCAAAGGCAGAGGCAGAGGCGCTTGTCAGGTCGTGCCCGGCGATGGGGATTGATTACACCATAATCCGACCCTCGGGCATCTACGGGCCGCGAAACGTCGACGATGTGGCCTACTGGACGATCACCTCCTTCGCCAAGAACTCGATTGCGACGCGCTTCATTGTCGGGGATGGCCAGCGGCTGGTCCAGTTCACCCACGTATCCGATGTCGTTAGCGGCTTCATGCTGGCAATAGAAAAGCCTGATGCGTCGAGGAACAAGACCTTCATCATAGCCGCTGAAAGCGCCCATGCATACGCTGAAGTCTACTCCATCCTTGCCGAGATATGCGGGCGCAGCCCTCCCAGGCACCATCTGCACCCCCTCTTGGCCAAGGCAATGATCGCCCCCGTGGAGGCACTGAACAGGCTTGCAGGTCGGGAGAATTTCCTGTGGCATACCAGCACTGTGTCATCAGTGACGAGCGACAGGTCCTACAGCATAGGCAAGGCGAAGAAGGAGCTGGGCTTCACTCCCAAATACGACCTCAAGACTGGCCTCGCTGAGACCGTGGAATGGTACCGCGCGAAAGGGTACCTCTAACTTCTCACATACCGTTATATTTCCGCTCAATGAATAATCTAATGTGGATTCTCATGGATATCGTAAAAGTTGAGGGGAAGGAGAAGAGACACAAGGTCTTCGTTTACGCCCTCAGCACATGCGCCTGGTGCAAGAAGACAAAGAGGTTCCTAGAGGAGAATGGCATCGAATACGAATACGTTGACGTCGACAGATGCAACGCGGGAGACCTCGAGAAGATAAAATCCGAGATCTCATCGAAGGGCCTGCCCCTGAGCTTCCCATTGGTGATAATAGACGAAAAGACGTTCATTACCGGTTTCCGCGAGGACAAGATCAGCGAGGCGCTCAAGGCATGACGCGCATCCAGGAGACCAGGCTGAGGGTCGAATCCGACGCGCGGTCAGGCGGGTACTTCCTCAATCCCGACGAGGCGTTCATCAGGGACCTCCTTGACGGGCTCACCGTGAACGAGGAGCGTTACGGCTATCCTTCATGCCCGTGCAGGGTCGGGACCGGAAACTTCGCCATCGACAGGGACATCATCTGCCCCTGTGACTACAGGGATGCCGACGTTGCCGAGTACGGGGCGTGCTACTGCGCACTCTTCCTGAGGAAGGACGTCTTTGAGGGCAAGGCAAAGCTGGCGCCAGTCCCGGAGAGGCGGCCCTATGAGAAGTCCGAGCGGTCCATGTCGGCTACAGTTGTCGGCGCCAAGGGCGCGCCGGAGCACCCCGCCAAGGTTGCAGAAAAGGAGGACCTGGTCGCGACCGGCGAAGGGAAGATGAAGCTATTCTACTGCAAGCAATGCGGATACGTATGCTACCGAGAGGAGCCTCCCCTCATATGCCCCGTCTGCAAGGCCAAAAGGGACCTCTTCGCAGAGATCAGCCTGCAGGTAACCGCCAAATGGTGATCTATCGCCCATCTTTCTCTGCCAGCTAATATACTTCCACACAATAGTCTTTAGCTGAAAATATAACAAAGGCGATCTATATGAGAAGAGTAACCGTCTCTTTTGCCATGCTTCTGTTTCTGATGCTCTCCTCCGTATTCCTGCCTGCATCTGCAGGTGCTCCCGTATCCGGCTCCGGCAACGCCGCCTCACCGACCATCGATCCTGCTCTGCTGTCCGCTGAAGGAGACTGCAGGGTCGTTGCCGTCGTCAAGGACCTTCCAATGGACGCGATACTTGCCGATCTGGACGGCCTCTTCCTGACCCTGCACCTCTCGCCCGTGATCTTCGGCTGCCGATTTGCGACGGGGGTCCTGGCGTCGGGGGCATCGGGGGCGCTTGGCAGCTGCATATCGCTGAGCTACATCGGATTGGATTCATTACTCTATGGCGGCGCATCCTTGCGTGATGCCATCACGATCTCGCGGCAGCAGAAGCCATCTTTTGAGGAGCTGTTCGCAGCGATCTGCAGCCTGTCTACCGGCTCAAGCACGTCCTACGATGCCCTCTCAGGCGGCGCCTCGACATCTATGGCCGAAGCCTCGTCGATCATCCGCTCAAGCGACGTGTGGGCGCTCGGCATAGATGGCTCAGGCATCACAATCGCCGTGATCGACACGGGGGTCGACTTCGCCTCGCCGGGCCTCGGCTACTGGAACGACTCGATGTCTAGGGACGGCAACGGGCTCCCCTCCTCTCTGGATGCAGACGCGCAGTGCGTCGCCCTCACAAACATAACCTTGCAGTCATATTCAAGCGGCGGCAGGGTATTCATCAGAACCGCGGGGCTAGATCCAACAATCTACCTCTGGGGGTATGGCTACTCGTTCTCTGAGATCGCCGGCAAGGCGTTCCCTTCCAACATGGAGGTCACCGGCATAGTGCCAGCGGGGATAACCTGCCACTTCGGAGTCATGGTGCAGGTCGGCTACGGCAACATGGGGCGGTCTGCAGCCTTCTACCCTGTGCTCATAGTCGATAAGGATCGCGACTCCCTCTTCGAGACCGCATATGTCGACCTCTCCTCCGCCTACTACTCCCAGAGTCCCGATTACAGCTTCTCCGACGAGGCCGCGCTAACTGTCGATGGCAACCTCGTCGCGGCAAGGGACTTTACGCACGATAAGATCCTCGACATCTCGGCCGGCTCGCTCGGGCGCTTCCTAGACGTCTGGGGCGTGTCGCCGAACGCATGCGACCGGGGGGGCGTCCTGCTCCCCATAGATCCCGCTGGGAACTACGCCAGCTTCATAGTCGATCTGGACGGCCATGGGACCATGTGCGCAAACACCGCTGCCGCCAGAAACGTCACCCAAGCGACGGGCGTCAGCAACCCTTACTGGTTCCCCGGAGTGGCCCCTGGTGCAAGCATCATGAGCATAACCTCCCTCACAATGAGCGACATCATCGAAGGGGAGCTCTGGGCCTGCGGCTTTGACCTGCTTCCTGTCAACCTCGCCTCCCGTGACGTTGAGTCATACGGCACCGTCTATGGCCTGTGGACCTACACTGGCGAGCACAAGGCCGACATCGTGAGCAACAGCTGGGGCATCTCCGAGTCGATGAGGGACCTCTACGGGTACCCGTGGTACAGCATAATATGTTGCCTTCAGGACTGCCTCTCGATACCTGGCTATATTGACCCGTCATACCCCGGAACCCTCTTCCTGCAGTCCTCAGGGAACGGCGCCCCTGGCTACGGGACAGTCACTGACCCTGCATACTCCTTCCTTACCCTCACGGTCGGGGCGACCACCTCTCTCAACTTCAGCACGGACACGTACGGATTCGCCGGGGGCTATGCCGACGACGTCATACCGTGGAGCGGTCGTGGGCCAACCCCCGCGGGATACATCAAACCCGATGTCGTCAGCGTCGGCATGGGCGGATACGTCCCAACAGAGGTGAACTACGGTCACATGAGCGGCCTCAAGGCCTATGCTCTCTTCAGCGGCACCTCCATGTCCTGCCCAATGACGGCAGGCGCTGCCGCACTGGTCGCACAGGCTTACCTCTCCGCGAACGGCGAGGCGCCTGACCCGATGACCGTGAAGGCTATGTTGAAGTCCTCCGCTGCGGACCTCGGCTACGACGCGTTCCTTCAGGGATCAGGAAGGGTGGACTGTGCCGGCGCCGTCGGACTAGCCATGGGGACCGAGGGCATTATGCTGAAATCCAGCGCCTCTTATGATAACATCGCACAGTACCTCTCTCATGCATGGGCATTCTCAAACGCTTACCTCGGCGAGACCCCATCGACGCCCCCTCAGGGCCCCCTCTTCGACTCCTCGTGGTTTGCTGGCTACGTTGCGCCTGGATCAAGCTCCAGCGCCACGCTGATATTGTCGAACCCTGCCTTCTCGCTATGCGAGGTTGAACTCGAGCCGCAATACTACTCCCTCCTCGAGGGTGGAAGCTTCTGCCTGAACGGTAGCACGGGCGACTTGCCAGAAGAATGGCGCACCAACCCCGAGTACGGTTTCGGCGTCGGCACCATCGTAAGCCTACCCTTAAACGGCATATCCCTGCCAAGTAACGCGGACATTATGACCGTCCAGTTGAGCTATCCATTTACATACTTTGATGACGACGGCGACTATTCGGCCGAACGCCGCATCATGATCTTCATCCTGGATTGGATCGACTACAACTCCGACGGCAGGTGCACCCCAGATGAGTGCTGGCTCGTAACCTGTGGCGAGAACATCGGCAGCACAGTCCCGGCTGCCGTTTCGTTCCCGTCATGCAAGTTCCAAGGTCAGCCCGTGATCCTCGTTTCGCAGGCAACTGGACCGTCCCTAGTGCCTTATCAAATCCAAGTGCGGTTCTGGTCGAGGTCAGACTGGAGCTGGATCACCTTGAGCTCGAGCCTTGTCGAAGTTGCCCCTCGGGGCACACTGGCAGTCACGGCAACGATGACAATCCCGCCATCCGCCACGCAGGGGGTCTACGAAGGGCTCATCTTGGCGAGCTGCTCTTGCGAGGGGTCAGACGCACGCACGGTTGCATTCCCCGTCTCCGTTGCTGTGCCCCAACTCATTGATGGAAATTCGCTGGTCGTCCCGATCACCCCGGCGTCAAGGGAGGCGCTCCTCTACGATCCATATTCTGTGGGCGGTCTCTTCGACTGGGGCTGGCGCTACGAAAGCGGCGATTGGAAGGCCTGGCTGGTGGAGTTGCCCCAGGATCCGGAGATCATCGCCGCGTTCGTCATCTGCAACTGGAGCGGCGAATGGACCGATATCGACCTCTTCAGCATCAACTCCTCATGGATGATATGGGATGCGACGGACACCCCTGGCAACTCGAACTATTGGTACAACGGAATATTTCGCCGAGAGACAAGGAGCGGGGGATCCTATGAATGGGTCTCCCTGTCACCAGAGGCTGGGGTCCATACCGTCCTGATGCACAACGTGCTCTTCAACGGCGACCCGAGCGAAGCCGTAGAGGGGGCCCTCTCGCTGGTTAAGCTGAGCGGGCTGCTGCATCCCATATCACTGCGCAGTGGATCTTATGTGTCCCTGCCGGTCAACCTCTCTACTGGCTTCACCCTCACCGGTCTCAGCGCCAGGCTCTCCAAGGTCGGCGCCCTCCCTGATGGTGTCGGTTACTCCATCTCGCCGTCTAGGGTCGACGCGATAAACGCGACTGCTGAGGGCAGACTCACTCTGAGCATTTCCATTCCATCGGGTGCTGAGGAGGGCTCCTACTCGCTTAAACTGACTCTCGGCTCCGACCAGTTCGCGCTATTGCCCGAGCTCCCCTCAGTCACCATCGACCTGGTCATCGACAACACGCCGCCGGCCCTCTCCCTCTCCTCGCCGATCAACGGCTCCATACTTTTTGATGCCCTCCCGCCTATACTGATCAACTTCACCGATGCCGGCTCCGGGACGAACCCATACACAGCGGTTCTTACGATCGACGGGGCAGACGTCACCAACTCCTCGACATTGACCGACACGTCTGTCCTCTACGTTCCCGAATCGCCATTGGCCGACGGCCAGCACTCCGTCTCGCTCCAGATCTCTGACAACGCCGGCAACACTGCCACAGCCAGCTGGAGCTTCACCGTCGACACCACCCCACCAGCGGTGGCCGGATTATCCCCCGCGCCCGCCTCCTTCGTCAACAGCACCATGGGCATCATCATGGCAGAATGCTCAGACGCTGTATCCGGCATAGATCCCGACTCGCTGTCGTTGCTGGTCGATTCAGCAGACTTGGGCGCGATCTTCGACTCCTCGTGCGGCTGCGTGCTCTGCCCATTTGCGGGTCTCGCCGACGGCCAGCACTCCGTCTCGCTCCAGATCTCTGACAACGCCGGCAACACTGCCACAGCCAGCTGGAGCTTCACCGTCGACACCACCCCTCCCCAGATAAACTACACCTACGCAGTGCCAAAGAACAACAGCGCAGTCTACGGCCAGCAGTTCCTGATCGCCTGCAACTACTCTGATGACAACGGCATAGCCCTGAGTTCACTCTCGCTGATAGTCGACGGCACCGAGTACGTCGCCAACGCGACTGCCACTCCATCCGGCATCTCGCTAAACCTCTCCCTGCTGGTCGGCATGCACGCCGTCATTCTGACCGTATCTGACATGGCGGGCAATGTTGCCGAGGCGTCATGGGCATTCACAGTCAGCTACGACCTTGTCCCCTTGGCGATTATGGCGGCGGTCATGGCGATCGTGGTTATCGGATCGGTCGTCGCGGTCAAGAGGCGAAGGCATCCTGTCCATTGATCGACATATGTACAATGTATATTGTATATATAACTATGCATTTTTATATTTTTTTTTAAAAAATATTTATTATATATGGCAAAGCGCTTCGCGTGCCCTCCGACGTCTTTGCAATCGCTGCAAGTGCTACTTCTTGACTTCAAGCATGATCGTCTTCCAGCCGCCTTCATAACCCTTCAGCGAGCTCACGGCGCCGACGACCATGCCGCCGAGCATCTTCTCTACGAAAGCGTTAAGATCAATCTTCTCGTCATCTATGCAAAGTTTGACCTCCATTCTAAATGCCCCCTGTCAATCTGCCGTCTATCAATACCGCATCCAATCGTAAAAAATTATCCATGCGGCGCAGGGGCGAGTCGCGTCGGTAAAAAAAGTTGCCGCCTACCCCAATCCGTCTAGGCGGACTTCTCGGGATACACTTGGTAGAAGCCCTTCTTTGCCTTCGCCTCGCCAATCGGCTTTCCTAGCCTCTCAAGCGCCGCCACTACAATCTTGAGCATGCAGCCTGGTATGCCGACGAGTATCTCGTTGGCACTTAGGTCCGTGTTTGACCTTGAGCCATAGCATCCGAACCCTAGCTGCACCTCATTTTTGAGGTATGGCGCCACTGCCATCCCTGAGCATAAGCACGCCTCGGTCTGCACATCGAACGTAAGGTGCTTCCCTTCATGGAATGCCCTGCTGTGGCACAGCCACATCGCCTGCTCCGCATTCACCCTCACAATGACCGTGTCCGGCTCCATCCTGCACTCCGAGAGCGGGGCCACAAGAACCGCCGAGACCGATCCTGGCATCATCTTGGTGTTGGCACCCAGGCACTTAGCGGCTGCATCATCGCTCTCGAAGAGGCCGAAGGCGTGGTGGACCTCCCCCTTGCTGACCTTCTCCTTCACTAGGCCCCCAAACGACCCTGGGCCCGGTCCGCAAGCCATCTCGTTTGGAAGTATGGCAAGTGCTCTGCCCCAGCCCGCCTCCATCACTGCCTGGCAGAACCTCATCCTCCTAGAGGGGAGGGCGAAGCCTTCGGGGATCGCCTCGCCGGGCTTGAGGAACTTGACCGCAACCGGCTTGATGCCGAGGCCAAGTGTCTCTGCAAGCTTCTTTGACAAATCCGCGCAATCCATATTATCTCACTGGAGGGTATCAATGGGCGGCACTTGAGATAAATTTATTGTAACCCCCCGTCGCATCCGCACATGCCGCTCCCCCTCTTTCAAAGGAAGCCCGTAAGTTGGCTCTGCCCTTCTGTGCGCCTCACGAGTCCCGACACGTGCACGCCCACGCGCCTCAGCTCTTGGCGGTTCCCCGCAAGATACCTCTCAAGCAGCTCCTTCACCGCCCTCTTCATGATCTGCAGGTCATCGGTCGGCGTCGTCAGGCTCTTGTCTCTCATCCTGATGGTTAGGTCCGTCGTAATGGCGATTATGCCAACCCTCCTGAAGAGCACCCTCCTGTCCCTTACCTTCACCATGGTCTCTTCGCAAAGCCTGTACGCCGCCTCAGTGATCTTCTCCAAGTTATTCGTATCTTCCTTGAGCGTTATGATCCTGCTTATCGACTCCTTCTCTCCCCTTTCTTGGACCGGCTCCTCGTCCTCACCGTTCGATGCTTTGTGGAAGTATGCACCCAGCGCCCTCCCGAACTCCTTGGTCAGCACAGCCTGGTCGAACGCCGCCAGTTCGCCAACGGTCCTTATGCCTAGTTCTCCCATCCGCTCTGCGGTCTTCTTTCCGATCCCAACGAGCCTCTCGACGGGCAGCGGCGACAGGAAAGCCTTCGTATCCCCATCCATCACGACAGTCAGCCCGTCGGGCTTCTTCACGTCAGATGCTATCTTCGCTATCACCTTGTTTGGGCCGACTCCAATCGAGAGCGTAAGCGACTCGCTCGCCCTCACCTCGTCTTTTATTCTGCGCGCCAGGGTCGCCGCCTCCTGGAAGCCTGCAGCCCTAGCGCTGACGTCTAGGTAGGCCTCGTCTATGCTTACCTGCTCGAACTCGTCCGCATTCCGCTTCAGGATTGCCATGACCCTGTCTGATGCCTGTTTGTAGAAGTCGTGATCCATGGGCAGGAATTTTGCATTAGTGCCGGCAAGCCTCTTCTTGGCAAGCGAGATTGGGATGCCCGACTTCACGCCATAACCCCGTGCGGCGTAGTTGGCGGTCGCGACAACGCCGCTCTCCTCGGTCCTGCCGGAATAGACGCAGACCACGACCGGTCTGCCTATGAGCGATGGATCCCTCCTCTCCTCGACCTGCGCGTAGAAGTAGTCCAGATCCGCAAGCATCACTATCCTGCCCACTCTATGTGCCCCCTCATCTCAGCCTCTCTTCGAGCAGCAATCGGTCCGCTCTGGCAGTGGCCGACACCCTTCACTTTGTTTTACATGATGCTCGCCCTCTTATTTCCGATTCTGTTCGGTTGCCCGTCGCGGCATGCACGGTCGCTGCATCGGTCGGGGGGATCAAGGCGGCCGACAGACCGAGCTGCGCGATCGGCATAGGTGCTTGGGGCGCAAAAACGCCGGGGGACAGCTTATTATTGGGCATCCCCCATATTCAACTCAAGCCATCTGCGTGCCGACGACACGGGCGCTGCAGGGGGGCCTCAATGAAGGAATCACTCTACCAGCTAGGCGAAAAACTGATAAATGCAATGCTCAACAAGGGGGCCAGCGACGTTATCGCACTCCCGTCAAATGTAGAGAAGTCCATGATCCGATTCAGCAACAGCAAGATCACTGTTGTCCAGAGCTGGAACTCCACCGCAATAGACCTGCTGACCGTGTTCGGCAGGAGGAGGATCATAACCCGCTTCGAGAACCTTTCTGAAGATGCTATAAGCAGGGGGATCGAGAAGGCGGTCTCCGAGGCTTCGCAGATGCCCGAGCAGGAGGACGCTGCACCCCCGACGGGGAAACGGTTTGCGGACCGGCTGGAGGGCGAGGAGATCGACCTTGAGCGTCTTCGCGACATCGTCTCAGCATCGATTATTGCCTCGCTGAAGGAGGGCGCAGAGCGGGTCGCCGGCGTGATGACCGCCACAACCGCCAGGCAGTGCATACTCTCGACGACTGGGGCAGAGGGATATGACGAGAGCTCGGGGTACGACCTTAATGTGCGGGCATTCGGTGGCGGGTCCTACGGGCAAGGGATGAGCTGCGCATCACGCATCGCCTCTCTGGAGCCAGAGCGGGCTGGGGCGGCCGCCGGGCGCATCATCAGGCTGAGCCGGACCACCGTTCCATGGAGCGCAGGCAAGCACGACGTATGCCTGTCGCCGATCATAGGCGCAAATCTTGCCGAACGGCTTGGCAATGCCTTCTCCGCCTTCAGCGTAGAGACCGGGATGTCGTGTCTGGCAAACCTCCTTGGCAAGCGCGCCCTCTCCGAGGGCCTGAACATGGTCGATGATGCCTCAGACCCGCGGAACTTGGGCTCGCGTGGATTCGACGACGAGGGCCAGCCCACGCGGTGCAACCGGCTCGTGGAGAACGGCGTGATCTCCACATATCTCCACAACTCGTCCACCGCAAGGCGGTTCAAGGCATCGACGACAGGAAACGCGGGCTGGATTGCCCCCAGCCCATGGAACCTCTCAGTTGGTGCCGGGCGAATCAGCGAAGGCGAGCTATTGGAGGAGCTCGGGCGGGGAATCATGGTCGTCAGCAACTGGTATACGCGCTTCCAGAACTACGGTACCGGCGACTTCTCGACGATCTGCCGCGACGGCACATTTCTTGTCGAGGAAGGGGAGGTAAAGGGCTCGATCAAGGGTGTAAGGATCAGCGACAACCTCATCAGAATCTTCAACTCGATAAGGGGCACCGGCGCGGGGCGGCAGTGGGTGCATTGGTGGGAGGTCCACACGCCCGTTCTTATGCCCTCGATGATAGTGTCCGGCGTCAATCTGACGAAGGCGCAAGAGGCATAGCCTCTCCATTCAACGCTGCCGTGGCTCCCGGTGGCCATTAATGCCTGCTGATCTCTACAAAAGCGCCCCTGCAAAAATCTGATCGTAGCGGGTGCACTGGCATAATCCTGAATAGAATGATATTAAAGCCTCCACCGGTAGGTGTACAGCCGCAAAAGACACATTGAGGCGCTTCGCATGCCCAAATGCCCAAAATGCGGAAGGAACCTGCCGCGGGATGCAAAGTACTGCCTCGAATGCGCCTCCCAATTCGGTGAGGCGCTCTCCTCCATCTCAAAAGTCACGTCTGCGCCGCCTGTCGCCGCAGAGGCGCCCGCTCAGGACAAAAAGCGTCGGCCATTGCACTGGCTCTACAGCACCCCAGTGCGCAAGTACTTCCTCGTCCCCGTCATCATCCTGTTCATGATAGTATTCTTGACGATCGCCGTCATGGTGCTCCTCCAAGTCGAGATACAGCCTGCCGGGTTCAAATTCATCAATGTGGATGGCGGTCTGGCGGAGGGCTCCTACGTCGTATCCTTCGCCATACACGATGCCAATGGCAAGGTGGGGCCGTCGAACGGCTATGTGATCGTGAAGATCTACGACAGTCAGGGCGTGCTCCTATTCTCAAAAGACTACGACGCGCGCACCAGCGGCTTCATAAACGTCGTCGACCCATCGAGCGGGGGCACCATGCTTGGCTTCAAAGTAACAATCAGCGCTTCGGAGATAGATGCGGGGCACCCCGACGCATACGGCATGGGTGATTTGCAGCTGACCTTCCTCTCCTTCACAGGATACTCCGTTACCGAGAACGGGCCGATCCCTATCCCAGCACTCTGACCGCATCTTTGTATTGGACCAATTCAAATAATTAGGCGCATGCTCCTAATGCTATAGGAAGGTAAACACCATTGCGGACGATGAAGGGGTTCAAGGCACTGCTGCCTGTAGATGATGCCCTATCCTTGGTGCTCGACCGATTTGGCGATTGGATTCCTGGGCCCGAGGAGGTCCGGCTGGAGTCCTGCTGCGGGCGGGTATCTGCAGAGCGGGTCACATCCTCTGTCGACATACCCCCCTTCGACAGGTCTGCCGTCGATGGCTACGCCGTCAGGTCAGAGGACACTTATAGCTCATCCCGTAGCAACCCTGCAGAGCTGGCTCTCAAGTGCACAGCCGAGGCTGGAGGCGCCCCCCCCGCCGGTCCGTTATACAGGGGCGAATGCGTGGAGATATTCACCGGCGCGAGGGTTCCGGACGGGGCAGACTCCGTCGTCATGGCAGAGGACTGCGAGCGGCTAGGGGAGCGGGTGTCAGTCACGAGGCCCATCCCGCGTGGCGCCAATGTCTCGATCAAGGGCGAGGACATACGCTCGGGCGACGCCATCTTGGAATGCGGCAGGGTTATCAGGCCGTGGCACATCGGCGTGCTGGCCTCTGTCGGCTGCAACGCAGTCTCCGTGCGGATGCGCCCCAACATCGGCATCTTCTCGACCGGCAACGAGCTCGTCGGCGTGGGCAGCGCCGCGGCTAATGGTCTGAGCATAATCGACTCGACGCGCCCGATGCTCGCATCGATGGTATCCGAAGCGGGCTGCAAGGTCAACGATGGCGGCATAGTGGGCGACAGCAGCGCCGACATATCCGGTAAGATGCTCGAGCTGGCATCATCAGCCGACGCAGTCGTCTCGATAGGGGGGACCTCCGTGGGCGGAAAAGACCTAGTCCCGGAGGCAGCCAAGTCGATCTCAAATGAGGGCGTGATCTTCCACGGCGTTGCGATCAAGCCAGGGAAGCCGTTCGGGTTTGGCGTCGTCAAAGGCAAGCCCCTCTTCATGCTGCCTGGCTATCCCGTTTCGGCGATGGTCGGGTTTGAGGCGATTGTACTGCCCCTGCTCAGGCGATGGTCGGGCGTCAGCCAGGCGAAGCGCCGGGTCGTAAAGGCGATGATGGCGCGGAGGGTGCCCACGACTCCTGGAATAAGGCATTACTTGAGGGTCCGCCTCGAGGAGACCGGGTGCGGCCTCCTTGCATCGCCAATCACGATCACCGGCTCGGGTCTCCTCTCCTCAATAACAAGGGCCGACGGCATCGTTGTCATCGGCGAGGATTGTGAGGGGGTGGAGGAGGGCTCCGAGGTCAACGTCGAACTATTGGAGGGCTGAGCAATGCGTTGCAATAGCGATAGCGCAAGGAGGATATTCCACAAACTGGCCTCGATCGAGGAGTCTTATTCGATACTGCTTGCAAACACCGAGCATGGGGCAAAGTCCGAATCGATAGCCCTCTCCAACGCGAGGGGGAGGACCATGGCAATCGATGCCTTCTCAGGCGTCGACCTGCCTCCATTCGACCGGGCAGAGATGGATGGCTACGCCGTATCATCCGAGGATATCGAGGGCGCATCAGACCAGCGCCCCGTCTCTCTAGAGGTCATCTGCTCGATAAGCGCCGGCGACGGTTCGCCAGCTGAGGTCAGGCGGGGCACCTGCGCCGAGATCGCGACCGGGGCCCCGCTCCCCCGGGGGGCAGACTCCGTCGTCATGGTCGAGTACACCTCGAGGAGGGGCAACACCGTCACATTCTTCAGAGGCGTCGCGCCCAGCGAGAACGTCGCCTCCTCCGGCTCAGACGTGCAGATCGGCGAGATGGTGCTGCGCCAGGGCACAACCATAGGCCCCCGGGAGGTCGCCATGCTGTCTGCGATAGGGCTGGCCAGCGTGCAGGTCTTCAGGAGGCCAAGAGTAGGGATAATCTCTACGGGGGACGAGCTGGTCCCGCCTGGTGCCCGCCTCTCGTTCGGCAAGATATACGATGTCAACTCGACGTCCCTGATCGCCGCGGTCGAGGAGGCAGGTGGCGTGGGCATCTACTACGGCCATGCGGACGACGAGTACGCCTGCATCAGGTCGGCAATCGAGGATGCCATCAAGGAGTCCGATCTTGTCCTTATCTCAGGGGGCACGTCGGCTGGGACAGGCGACCTGGTATACCGCGTCCTGGAGGACGTCTGCACCCCCGGGATCCTGGTGCACGGACTCAGGGTCAAGCCGGGGAAGCCTACGATAATCGCCTCCCACAACGGGAAGGCTGTCATCGGCCTTCCTGGCTACCCTGTCTCGGCACTCATGATCTTTGACCAGCTAGTTAAGCCGTTTATTGAGCTGGTCGCGGGGAATTCTGCCCCGCCTGCGCATCTGCAGAGGGGGCGTCTCGCGCAGCGCGTCAACGGCGCCAAGGGGCGCCGATGGCTGCTGCCCGTGCACGTCATAAACTCCCGTGGGTCTCCTGTGGTCTATCCAATAATCGCCAGCTCTGGGGCAACAAGCGCGCTATCCAAGGCGGACGGCTATGTCGTCATATCCGAGGGCGACGAGTATGTGGACGCCGGCGAGGAGGTCGTCGTGCGCCTCTTCCCCGGCGAGCAGCGCCCAGACCTGGTGATCATGGGCAGCCACTGCCCCGGGCTCGACATCCTGCTCCAGATGCTGCACAGGCAGGACGGGACGCGGGCAAAGACCGCCAACATAGGCTCGCTGGGCGGCTTCGCCGCGGTCTCTAGGGGGGAGGCGGACATCGCTGGCGCCCACCTGCTCGACCCAAAAACAATGTCCTACAACGCGCCGTACTTGGCACAATACGGCCTCAGCAGCGGCTGCATCCTGAAGGGATACCGCCGCCTGCAGGGCATCATGGTCCCTCGCGGCAACCCCCTCGGCATCCGGTGCCTGGGCGACATAATCGGGAAGGATATCATATTCGTCAACCGCAACAGGGGCTCTGGCACCCGCATGCTGATTGACATGGAGCTCTCTAAGGCGGCCGTTGCCAAAGGCATCGACTTCGCCTACATAGCCAAATGCGTGAGGGGATACCGTTGGGAGGCGAAGACCCACTCTGCCGTCGGCGCTGCCATAAGCCAGGGGCGTGCGGACGCCGGCGTGGGCGTCAAGAGCGTCGCCGCATCGTACGGGCTGGACTTCATCCCAATGTCCGATGAGGAGTATGACTTTATAATCAACCCCTCATCCGCAGACAAGCCCGCCGTTGTAGCATTCAAGGCTTGCCTGAGGTCCGATGCGTTCAGGAAGGCCCTCACCGCCCTCCCGGGCTACTCGCCCTGGGGCGAGGGTGCGCCCTGATCCTGGGCCTGCTTGGATGTCCTGTAGTACAACAGCATCAGGAGTGCTGCCGCAGCGATGCCGACGAGCGCCATCCCTGACGTGTCGTCCGCCCTTGAGGCATCCAGCTGCTGTAGGGGCGCGAGCACGATGAGGAAGAGCAGGGCGCCCGAGACCAGCGCAAGCTTCGGCTTGGCGTTTCCATCCCAGTCCCAGTCATACCTCTCCAAAAGCCTCCACATGCCAAACGCCAGCAAGGCGACCGCCGCTATGTTCAGCGCCGGGTTGAGGAATATGTATGGGCCTAGGAAGTCGAAGATGAAGAAGAGTGTTGCGAATGCCAGCCCCGCGAGGAGCATCCTCCTGACGGCCGCCGCCCCGCCTCCGGGTCGCCATCGGAGCCGCCCCATCCTGTGCGCCGCCAAACCCGCCGCTAGCACGCATGCCGCAGCGGCGCAGTATTGGAGGGGCGGCGGCCTGTAAGGCGTAAGGAAGAAGAAACCGAATGCCGTTACCGCCGCTATGGCCATCATGAAGATGTGTAGCTGCCTGTCCGTGGTCCACCTCTCGCCCCTCTGCCTAGGGAACGCTATCTCAACCAGCGCTATCGGGATTGCTATACTGAATACGGCGTGGTAGACCGTGAGGAGCACCGCCCACACCCAGTTCACCTCAAGGAACCTGCCGAATTGGCCCAGCGCACCGAGGTCCATCCAGGCGGGGTCGAAGAAGCTCTTCACCATCAGCCCCTCCTCCAGTATCCCATAGGCCCCGCCCAGCACAAGGACCGCCCTGAAGTCCTTCCTCCACCTTACCTTCAGCTCCCTGGCGACTATCGCCCCGCTGCCGTAGAGGCACGACAGGAGCGCGAGGTTGAACGGGCTGAAGAACTCTGACGGCGGCGACGCGCCCGAGAGGAGCTCTCCGATGGCTGGTGACAAGAAGAAGAGGAGCACCAGCGGAACAGCCTTGCCACCCATGATTTTGACCAAACCCTGGACCCCACCCAAACGGTCGGACCGCCGCATTGCACCTTATCTGGTCGGGCGGGTCTTAAAGCGTTTTTATACCCTCCAGCCGGATATTGTAACCCAGCATGAACGGTGGGCAATTTGGCCAAGATGACCCCTTTCTATGACCTATACGCCGGGCGCAGCCAGATCGTCGAGTTTGCAGGATTCGATATGCCCATGGCATTCGAGGGCATAATACCCGAGGCCTTGGCGGCCCGGCGCGGCTGCGCCGCGTTCGACGTGAGCCACATGGGGCGGGTTGTCGTGTCTGGCGGCGACGCCGTCCTATTACTGAACCGGATTATGACCGTGGACGTGGCAGCGCTGGAGCCAATGCAGGCCAAGTACAGCCTAATGCTCAACGAGCAGGGCGGCGTCATCGACGACCTCATCATCTACTATCTGGAGCCCGGCAGGTACATGATCGTCTGGAACGCCTCGAACCGTTCAAAAAACCTTGACTGGCTCAGCAGGCATGCCGAGGGTCTGAGCGTCGAGGCGCTAGATGTCTCCGACTCCACATTCATGCTGGCCGTGCAGGGCCCCCTCTCAGCCGAGGTGCTGGGGGCGATCTCCGAGGGCGACCTGCACAGCCTGCGGCGGTACAGGGCCGCCCGATGCAGGATAGCCGGGGCAGACTGCCTCGTCTCCAGGACTGGGTATACTGGGGAGGACGGGTTCGAGTTGATCTCTCATGACCTCGACCGCGCCGCGGCGCTCTGGCACGGCGTCAATGAGGGCGGAGCCGCTCCAGCGGGTCTTGGTGCCAGGGACGTCCTCCGCATAGAGGCCGGCCTCTGCCTATACGGGAAGGAGCTGGACGAGTCCAGGACTCCGATAGAGGCTGGGCTGTGCTTCGCCGTCAGCATGTCGAAGCCGAGCTTCATAGGGCGGGGCGCACTGGCGGCGATGGTTCGGCAAGGCGCCGGTGAGCGCCTGGTGGGCATGCGCATGGATGGCCGCATCATACCCCGAGAAGGGCAGCGAATCATCCACAAAGGAAATGATATCGGGCGCGTCACAAGCGGCACCTTCTCGCCGACGGTTGGATCGTCAGTGGCAATGGGATACGCTTCCCCGCCCCCCGGCGCAGGCGAGCGGGTGCAGGTGGAAATCAGGGGAAGGATGGTCGGCGGAACCGTCGTCGCCATGCCGTTCTACGACCCGTCCGTCTATGGCTGGAAGCGCATAAGGCGGTGAGCCATACCTGTCGGGCGAACGACCGCAACCTTTTTCTTAGCCACGATTAGTAAGTGATACAATCGAGATGATGATCATGCCTCCAATGTTGCCTCCGAATGTGAACGTTAACGTCAGCCTCTCCCAGATCAACGGCGAAAAGCTGATGGACCTTGAGAAAGGGATGGTGAACCTGCAGGTCACAACGAACATCAGCATAACCCGTGCCGTCCCATTCGAGGGCGGCATCGACTTCGGCTTCGTCTTTGCGGTGAACTATAACCCTGCAGTGGCGAACCTGACGCTCAAGGGCTCGATAAAGGCAGTGGGGGGGCAGAAGGAGATAGGTGACCTGAAGAGCGCATTCGACGAGAAGAAGACCCTCCCGCCGGGCATGCTTCAGGCAATATCCAACGCCGCGTTTGTAGAGTGCATACTGCTGGCCAGGTCGTTGAACGTGCCTCCGCCGATACCCCTGCCCATCATACAGTCGCAGGAGCAGAAGCCCAAGCCGGGTCCAAACCCTAGCTACATCGCCTGATCAGCGCACAACAAGGCCCGGTCGCCACCTTTTTTTTGCCGGCTGCATCGACCGGGCGCTCATTACGCCTCGCGTACGCCGTTCTCTTCAGCAATCTCGCATGAGGCAATGTCGGCGCAGAGCTCCCTGCAGCAGACCTCGGGCTCGCTAAGCAGTTCGATGAACCGGCGGCCGACCCCAAACTTCCTTCTGCACCACGGGTGCTCATAGGCAACGAGCTCGTACATCATTGCAACCTCCCTCCCCCTATCCGTCTTCTTGAAGCACTCCCAGCAGAGTTCGTTGCCCTGCCTCCTGTAGCCCTTTCCGCATGACGGGCAGATCGTCATGCCCTTCTGGCGGGCAAAGTGGCACCGCTTGCAGAGCACGATGCAGTCGACGAGGCTTCTCTTCCTCTCCTCCGCCTCGTTCCTCTCTGCGATCACCTTCTCCTTGATCGGGCGGGCATATTTGGCCCAGAACGACTTCCACTGCTCCGGCGAGACCCTGCCTGTCTTGACAGTCCTCCTCTCGGGGGAGTCGAACTCGGCCCTGCAGTTCCTGCACTTCAGGGCGGGTCTCTTCTGCTTCCGCCGCGCAAGCGACGTGCTTCCACACTGGGGGCACTGCTCAAGCTCCTGCATCAGCTCGGAGTACTCCCCGGCATCGATCCGTTCCCTGAGCATCTTGGCGGCTGCCTCCCTCAGCTGGGATAGGTATGGCGGGAGCGGGGTCCTCGCCGTGACTACCCGCCCACCTACGGCGCCGCACCACTCGCACCTCTTCCCCGACAGGAACTTCGCCCTCCTCGATTCCCACTCCCGCTGCGTCTCTCTCCTGGCGTTACCCGATTCTGGTGAACCGCTCAACGAACCGCCCTCTTAAAAATGATATTAGCCCTTTTGTATGCTCCTCTTGCCCATTTATAGCTACGGAGACCGCTGGTAGATGCTAGATGCATTGCAATGAACCTCTATTTCTGCCTTTTTTGTAGAGCATTCTGCCCGTCCTTTTCTGAGATAACTGATCCCTCCTATGCAAAGCCTGCTCAATGACCTTGGTCCGTAGCGTATTTGCCGTCCCACCTCAAAAAAGACATGTCTTTTTATGTAAAGAGGGACAACTATATTGCCATGAAGCCCATCCGTTGAAGTCGAAGAGGGCATAATGTGGTGATCGCAATGGCTAAGGTTACTGCCTCCGCGCCCGGCAAGGTCGCTCTCTTCGGAGAGCACGCCGTGGTCTACGGGCAACAGGCGATGGCCGGCGCTATAGACCGGCGCGTCAGAGTGACAGTCGAGCAGAGGAGTGATGACCTGATAAAGATCCACGCGATGGACCTCAGCATCCCCGGCATAGTGCTCACGATAGGCGGGCTCGGCAAGGATGTTTCCATAGAGACTGATTACGTGCGTATCATGGATGCCGTTGGTTACATAAGGAAGGCGATCGAGGTGACATCGAGCCATTGCGGCATCAAGAAGGGCATAAACGTCCATGTAAAATCCGAGATGCCCGTGGGCGCCGGTCTCGGAACCTCAGCGGCGGTAAGCGTTGCCACCATTCTGGCATACTCTGCTGCAATGGGGCACGAGCTCAAAAGCGACGAGGTCTCTGCCTTGGGTCACAAGGTCGAACTCGAGGTCCAGGGATCCGCCAGCCCGATGGACACCGCAGTAGCGACCCACGGTGGCATACTGCTCATCCGCCCCCTCATCGGTAGGGCCTCGCTGACCCCTGTAAAGGTTGAGCAGGGGCTGCCGCTCGTCGTAGGGTATACCCCGAGGGAGTGCGGCACGGGAGAGATGCTGCGCAGAGTCAGGAACCTGAGGGATGCTGCACCGGAGTCCGTGGACTCGATCATATTCGCGATCGGGAAGGTGGTCTCTGAGGCGGATTCCGCCATGAGGAGCGGGGACCTCCGGAGGGTTGGCATGCTTATGAACGTCAACCACGGCCTCCTCGAATCGCTAGGTGTCTCGACAAAGAAGATCAACGAGATGGTCTATTCAGCACGCTCAGCTGGGGCACTGGGCTCGAAGCTGACCGGCGCAGGCGGCGGGGGATGTGCGATAGCACTGTGCCCTGGCAGGGAGCAGGACGTTATGACTGCCCTCTCCTTGGCAGGGGGCACCGCCTTCAGGTCTTCCATATCCGACAAGGGCGCCTGCATCGAGAAGGGTGAGCGCAGCTAGCCGCGCCTCCGCCCGCGCCTCTCTGTCCCCTCTTTGGTCAGCGCCTCCAGATATGCATCAATCTTGGGCGCAATCTTCCTTGAGAGGCGCAGCAGTTCCGTGCCCTGCTGCAGCCTCCCGGTCCAGTCGATTCCTGGACAAGTCGACGCGGTCAGGACGTGCCTATTAGTCACTATGAAAGGATGGCGCCTGCATGTGTCCGGCCTCAGGTCGTAGTGTGTGCATCTGCCCTCCTTGAGGAAGATGCACTTACCGTCGACCATCCTCATCTTCCTCTCCGCCCCCGTCAGACCCATCTCCCCCTCATCCATCTGCTCGGTGCAGCTCTCTGCGTATTCGCCGAGGCGCCGGATGTCCGTATCGAATAGCGCGATGACCTTTCCGGCGCAGCACCGGGCGCACATCTTGCACTTGAAGACAGGGATGTAGCTGGATTGCAACATCTCGATCTGGGGTAGCGGCTCAACGTCATCGTTGACCGGTGCGCCATAATTGCCCCCTCCGCCCGATTCACGCTTTCTTATCGTGCGCCTGCCTCCTGCCATGTCGCATCACAACTCCTTTGGCGCCGACGCTAAAATCATTAACTGAATGACAATTCTTATATGGATGGATTATCTCTCCATAATATCTGATGGCTATGAAGACAAACATGTGGACGATAATATCCGTCATCTTCCTAGTGTGGGCGGTGGCCTCGACTTCCATGGCTGCAAGCTACTTCTTGACCACTCAAAACCAGCAGAAGACGATAACGAGCCTACAAGCGCTCGTCGATGAAGTTACAATAAGGGCTAGCATTGCAATCGACTACGGCAACGGAACCACTGTTTGGTACAATAACACTGTGTTTCCGCTTAATGTGAACCTGTTCAATGCAACCCAGAAGATTGCCAACCTCACATACTACACCTCGACAGATATTTTTGTGACTGGGATCAACGGTGTCATGGAGAACCCTTCAAGCGCTCAATACTGGGTATACGAGACCTGGGTTGATGGTGCATGGCAAATTGATTGGTCAACGACCGTAACAACCTTTGTTCTTGGCCATAACGACCTTGTTAGGTGGTCGTTGCACACCTGGGCTTGATGAGACCTCACGACAACACTAGGCGAGAACGTCGTGCGCATAAGCTCGATCGAAACGCACGGAACCTTTTTTTATTAATTACTAATAAACAAAATTTCTCCATCGGTCCTATCTGCAGTTCATCATGTTTTAACCATCTTGTTCTGTAGCAAGACATGCGCGATCATGACTACCAGGATTGCCGTTGCCGCCTCAGTAATCGGGCCTATGCCATATATGACGCCGCCCCCGCTTGGCATGAATAGCCCTCCTATGCCCACCGCTAACGCGGCTGTCATCGGCACCCCTAAGATGGCATAGAATGCAAAGGAGCTGATTATGTCAAATGCGAGCATAATTATGTACGTTCCCACCCCTATGCCTATCTTGGAGATGTCCGTCCTATTGCTCCTTTTCCAGATCAATCCAGTGATCAGGCCGATCCCTCCCATCAAAAACATGTTTGTTAGCGTGTAATAGCCTGGGAGCCCTATCAGGACGTCTGAAAGCAGATACGATCCCGCGCCAACAACCATCGCTATGGTAGGTCCGAAGATTATCCCTGAGACTACAGTAAAGACCCCTGGGAAGTTGACGAATTGGAACGGTCCGAACAATGAGTTCTTCAGCAGCCTCAATGCTACGGCTAACGCTATCATCATCGCAGTATATGATATCCTCTTGGTTCTGCTGCGCTTCGCCGAGCCGTTGGGCATAATATGGATAGTATATCCATCCATATTAAAGACTATCGTGTATCGGAGAGGATATAAGTTTCTGGGGATATTTCCCCTCATTCAGGTGCATTTCCTTGGTCGATCAGAATCAGATCCTCGGACTCTTGAAGACCGTAATTGACCCGGAGCTGGGCATGGACGTGGTGACCGCCGGCATGATAAGATCACTGCGCATCGACGGGTCTTCAGTCTATGTTACTCTTGCCTTGACGTCAGACAAGTGCCCCATGGGCGAGAAGATAAAGGACGAAGTTGATGAAACCCTCAAGAGCATGGAGGGCATCAAATCGGTCAACATTGAGCTGTCCGTTATGACTGAAGAGGAGAGGAACGCCCTCCTGGAGAAACTCAAGGCTAACCGCTCCAAGGAAGCGCAGCCAGCACCGCCAGAGAAGTTGCCGAAGAGGGGGATAAAGCAGATCATAGCGATCCTATCCGGTAAGGGCGGGGTCGGCAAGTCCTCGGTGACATCAATGCTCGCGGTGGAGCTATCGCGGCGAGGTTTCAAGGTCGGCGTTCTCGACGCAGACATAACTGGGCCCAGCATCCCCAAGATGTTCGGCGTCATCGAGGCACCCTTCGTCCTCGAGGGGAAGATCATACCTGCAGCCTCGAAGGGCGGCATCAAGATCATGTCTATGAACCTTCTGTTGGGCGGGGAGGAGGATGCCCCTGTCATCTGGCGCGGGCCGCTCATAAGCAGCGCGATTCGGCAATTCTTCACCGATGTGGACTGGGCAGAGCTCGACTACCTGCTCGTCGACCTGCCTCCGGGCACGAGCGATGCGCAGCTCACGGTTCTTCAGCTTATACCCGTCGACGGCATAGTCGTGGTCTCCTCACCGCAGGAGCTGGCAAGTGTCATCGTAGGCAAGGCGGTTACGATGTCCAAGCGGCTCACCGTGCCCATCCTGGGCGTGATCGAGAACATGAGCTACGCGAAGTGCCCCCACTGCGGCGAGCAGATAAACATCTTCGGCGAGTCGCGCGGGCGCCTCCTTGCGGACGGCATCAACACGAAGTACTTGGGTGCACTGCCGCTCGACCCTGCGCTATCCAAGGCATGCGACCAAGGCAAGATAGAGGATTACACAAGCGATGCCTTCAAGGCAGTAGCGTCGAAACTCCTCGACTGATCGGTGATGAGTAAATTGTTGGAGGATGAATCAGCGTCCCCCAAGAGGGCGGATTACGCGATAGTGCCTGCTATCCTCAAGGATGCCGAGGGTATAGCCGCAGTACTCCGCGCCTCCTTCCCAGGCGATGCCAATTACTACAAGGTCCATAGCTGGGGCGATGAGGCAAAGCGTGTAATGCGCACGAACAAGAACTGGCTATGCCTGGTCGCAATGAGCGAGGGTGCGATTATCGGGCTAGTAGCATGCCGGCATCTGAAGACGAAGCCTATACCCACCATACGGATAGAGTGGCTTGCCGTCTCGCCCGATGCGCGGGGAATGGGTGTAGGGAAATCCCTCCTTGAAGCAGTCATGCAGTGGGCGAGCGAGTCCTTCGGTGAGCAGACGGTCAGGCTGACGCTGAGGGCGAGGAGCGAGCGGCAGGACTTTTACCGGAAGATGGGCTTCAGGTGCTACGGCAAGGGCTGGATGAAGATGCGGACCGATTAGTCCTTTGACCGGCGGTTTGCCATCTGCCGGTGCGTCAGCGCCATCGCAACCGACGCCGCAACAGCAAATGCCGCGCCATAGCCGAAGGCAGCCGCGCTCCCCAGCGCGCCGAAGATGCTGCCCGCAACAAGGTTCGTCGGTAGCGTTACTATGCCGATTGCGGCGTTGTAGATGCCGTACGCCGTGCCTTTATACTCGCCCGGCACGATGCTTGGAATGATCGCCCTCTGTGACGTCTCGACGACCCCCTGGTGCATCCCGAAGAGCATCGCGCCCAGTATGAATATCGGAACGCTTGGCGCCATTGCCATCGTCAAGAAGGACACAAACAGGAGCGCATAACCGATCTGGACTGCCCTGATCCTGCCCGCCCTGTCCGAGATCACGCCTGCCGGATATCCCGCTACAACGTGGCACGCCTGAATACCCGCGTAGATGAGCGCCGTATACTCTGCGGGCAGTCCCATCTCGATTCCTTTGAGCAGTATGAATGAGTAGCTTATGGCCGCTACCGCATAGAGCGCGGCGGATCCGATATACATCGAGAACGCCCTGTCCATTACCCTCTTTGCACCCTTAAGGGTGACCTTGGTCGCGCACTCCCTGCGTTTCGGCTCCTTCACTAATATGAACAGGATCGCTACAGCTATGCTGCCAGGTATTATCGTTAAAAGGAAGATGCCCCCGAATCCCAAGGGCGAGAGGAGCACGAACGCGAGCAGGGGGCCCACGACTGCGCCCAGCTGGTCTAGGGTCCTGTGTACCCCAAAAGCAGCGCCCATCTTGCATTCCTCGGTGCTGTCTGCTATCATGGCGTCCCTCGGCGGCGTCCGTATGCCCTTGCCGATCCTGTCGCCCATCCTCAGTATCAGCACCTGCGGCCAGCTCGACACCAGCCCCATAAGCGGCTTGATGAAGTTCGAGAGGCTGTACCCCGCTACGGTAAACCGCTTCCTGTTCCCCGTCCTGTCTGCCGCAACTCCTGAGGCTAGCTTCAGGAAGGACGTCAGGCTCTCCGCCGCACCCTCTATTGTGCCGATTATCTCCGGAGAAGTGCCAAGGGTGACGAAGAGGAATGCCGGGAGCACCGCCGCTATCAGCTCGCTGCTGATATCCGTGAAGAAGCTGACCATGCCTAGGAAAAGTATGTTGGAGGCGATCCCTAGGACGAGCCTGTCGTTCTGTCCCATGCCCTTTCCCCTCTTTTCATTAGCTATATTTTCATTGGCTATCAGCGAGGCACGTCTTTATCCTTTCTGTATGATATGGCCTGATTGTTGCCGACGGTCCTGCCGCTTGACAACTATGCTGACCGACTCAAGATGATGAGATTAAAGAACTTCTCAAATTGCGGGAAGAGCTGCCTTTCATGTCTTAAAAAATGATTGCTGTGGCAACATGCGGGAGGGGTCGGATTAAACCCCCCTTGCGTACCTCACTGCCCTCTCGACGAGCTCCGCCGCCTTGCCTGTGTACTTCTCGGCATCGGTAAGCGCCTCGATATCGCCCTTTGTGAGGCACGCCGTTACCTCCGGCATCCCTGCCAGCACGTCGCCGATGGCGACTCCCTCGTTGAAAGCCTTCACCGACGCCCTCCTCATGAGCTCGTGGGCCTTCTGCCTCCCGACTCCCTTCCTCGCCAGTGCCATCATCACTGCCTCCGTCAATATCATTCCCTTCGTCAGTCCGAGGTTCCGCCTCATGTTCTCGGGGAAGACCCTTAGCCCCCCCATCACCCTCGTTAGCGTGATGAGCATCTCATCAAGGATTATGAACGCCATAGGGATCACGAACCTCTCGCTGCTTGAGTCTGTCAGGTCCCTCTCGTGCCAGAGCGGCACGTTCTCGAGAGCCGGCACGACAAGCCCCCTCATCACCTTTGCTAGTCCTGAGACCTTCTCGCAGTCAACCGGGTTCTGCTTGTGTGGCATCGTGCTGCTCCCTACCTGCGCCTTTGCCTCGAAGCCCTCCGCCGCCTCCAGTATCTCTGTCCTCTGGAGGTTCCTGACCTCAGTCGCGATGCGGTCGAGCCCAGATGCCGCGATGGCTGCCCAGCAGACGAACTCTGCCATCCTGTCCCTGCATACCACCTGCGTGGTGATCTCGGCCGGCTTGAGTCTCAGCCTCTCCATGACGAGCCTCTCTACGATGAATGCCTTCTCCCCTTGGCTCGACATCGTGCCCACGGCGCCGCTCATCTTGCCTGCCACGAGGCGAGGTCTAAGCTCCCTCAGCCTCTCTAGGTTTCTTGCAGTCTCGGCAGCATAGACTGCCATCTTGAACCCGAACGTTATCGGTATTGCATGCTGCCCGTGAGTCCTCCCGACCTCCACGAGGTCTTTATGCCTCAGTGCTAGGTCGCAGAGTAGGTCCCTGAGCGCCACAATCCTTGACTCGAGGAGACCAAGTCCATCACGCATGATCAATGCCCAGCTCGAATCGACGATATCATAGCTTGTTGCCCCCCAATGGACATACTTGCCGCTGCCATCAGAGCCGCACTCCTCCGAAAGGACCTCTACCATTGCCATCAGGTCATGATGAGTCTTCCTCTCCTTCTCCTTGACCTTCTCCGGGGTGACCTTACTAGTATTGGCGTTCTTGCCTATCTCCTCCGCCGCCGCTCTTGGGATCTCACCAAGCTCGGCGAGTGCATAAGCCAGCGCAGCTTCGACATCGAGGTAGCGCTGCAGCCGCCCCTCCTCATCGAAGAGCGCTTTCATCTCCTTGCTCCCATACCTTCCAGTGTCGATTGGACAGATAGGCATTATATCAAATCTCCGAGTTGAGTTACTCCGCGGAACATTCTTAAACTTAAGCATTATCTTAATATACAACTTAAGGCCTATCTTACTCATTAATTTCATGCCTTTGGAGGCACAAGAAAAAGTGTACAAATTGTTATTTTGTACACTTTCGGATGTTTTATATACAACTTATGCTGAATAAGGTACGTGTATTAGTGGGGGATTTCTGGTGACTGAAAGCCTTGCACGTAGGCCCAAGATGACCTCTCAGCGTCTGTCTCTCCATATCGCCTTCTCACTCATGGCTGTTGGCTTTGTTGGCGTAATGGCCGCGAGCATTTACTCCGATTTCATCCTGCTTCTGGCGTTCGTCGAGATAACCTCCGTCGCAATGTTCTTCATACTCATCCTTAGCCTCATCCCTGCATACTTTCCGGACAAGGTTAACGCAGAGTCCATATTCTACAGCGGTCTGGCGAAGGAGCCGTATATGTCCGACGATCAGGTCTACCGACCGAACGTTCCGCTGCTGAATGCCGGATACGATTACGATTGGGATCTGTATTATGACAAGAAAGCATTGAAGGTGGAATCGCGATGATCGACAGCTCATTGCTCCCGTTGGCAGCGCCGATTGCGCTCCTCCTTGGAGGCATGCTCGCTCCGCTAGTCTCGAAGGATGGGAAGGGGATGCTCTCCATCCTCTCAGTATTCTTTATCGCCGCGATAGGCGCAAACACCTACATGCTCCTCACAGTTGCCGATGGTGCCATTTACTGGCCCGCACAGGCCGGCATAGTCATAAACGCCTCGTCTGCATTTGTCGTCGAGCTCGCCCTCATCTTGGGGTTCCTCGGCGCCGTATACAGCCTCCAGTACTTTGGAGACCGCACCCACTTGGGCGCATTCTACGCCCTCTACAGCATGTTCGTGGCATCGCTCATTGTGATGGCATCCTCCTTCAACATGCTCGTCATATACACGTGCTTTGAGGCAAGCACAATCGCCGGTGGCATCCTCATACTATTCACCCGCAGGCGGTCTGCCACCAAGGCAGCGGTCCGCTTCTTCGTAATGAGCGTCATCGGTGCCCTGATCATCCTGGTAGGCATACTCTTCCAGAACTCCGCCACCGGCGGCTTCATCCTCAATGCGTCTGCGTTCGAGGCGATTCCCAAGTCCGACGTCGTCATGCTTGCCGCCATATATGCCATCGGATTCAGCATCAAGGTCGGTGTCTTCCCGTTCGGTCTCCTGTGGTTACCCTCGGCCCACAGCGAGGCGCCGACCCCTGTCAGCGCCATACTCAGCGGCGTGATGGTCCAGATGGCCGCGTTTGCGGTAGCACGCATAGTCGGCGTCATGGCGCCCGAGAGCGCGCCGCTTGCTTACCTTCTGATCGGCATGGGTGCCCTCAGCGTCATAGTGGGCGCGGCGCTCGCGGCGGTGGAGGCGACCGCCGGAAGCAAGTGGTCCCGGTTCCACGTCGGCACGGTCAACATAAGGGGCATTAAGCGCATCTGGGCATTCTCCACCTCCTCAGAGGTCGGCGTCTTCTACATCCTCATCGGCCTCGGCATACTCTTCCCCGTCCTGCTCCCCGTCTTCTTTGTGGGCATACTCCTCCACTTCCTCAACCACGGCCTCGCAAAGGCGCTTCTCTTCTTCGACAGCGGCTTCGTTATCGAGGCGAGCCGGGTGGCAGACCTGTACCTGCTAAAGGGCATGGGCAGCAAGCTTGGCCCCAACGGGATAACCTACCTGGTGGGCGGCTTCTCGCTCGCGCTGATCCCGGGGACCCTTGGCTACACTACCTTCAGGGAGTTCACATCGCCCAACGTGAACCTATACCTTACCGCCGCCGTCTTCGCTGCAGCGGCGCTCATATTCTTCTCGACGATATACTCCTTGCGCTGCTTCGCATCTGGCAAGCCGAAGGCGAATGTGGAGTACCTCGAGATGCACAAGGGCAGCCACGCGCTGCTCAGGCTCCCTGGCGTAGTTATCGCGATATGCATCCTCGTCCTTGGCACAATCATCACCTTGGGTGCCAACAACATCGCCTTCCACGACATATTCCTGCGTATTGAGGAGTGGCTCGAAATGGCAGCCACAACGATATTCAACCAGACTGCAGCATTAGGAGGCGGGCATTGATGACAACTGCACACAAGTATACCCCTCCGGTCTTCCTCGTTCCGGCGCCGAAGATACAGAAGCAGCTCGCGGAACCGATCAAGGTCCCCGGGACCGACGAGAAGGTTTCTGATCTTGTCATCATCCACGATCCGAGCAAGTGCACGGGCTGCAACCAGTGCATGATCGGGTGTGCCTACAAGCACTACCGGACGTTCGACAGGCGCTTTGCCCTGCTATACGTCAACGAGTCGCCCAACAAAAACGGCTTCTATGTGAATGCCAACTGCCAGCACTGCGTCTTCCCGATGTGCTTGGCGTCCTGCCCGAAGGAGGCCATATACAAGGATGAGAAGGGCATAGTCAGGATCTCGCCGATGCTCTGCGTCGGCTGTGGTACCTGCAACCAGGCATGCCCCATAGGGATACCCCGTTTGGACGACGAACGCAAGATCTACGTGAAGTGCGACTTCTGCGACGGCGAATATCCCATGTGCTTCCAGATGTGCAGCACGGGCGCGCTGAGGCTGATGCCGCGCAAGGAAGCGTTTGAGCTGGTCAAGAAGCTTAGGAGCGTGTGATCAAGTGTCAAGCGAACCGCAACCTCTGAAGAGTTGGATCAAACTGCTTGAAGCAGGGAAGAAGATCACGACTCACAAGCAATCGGATGAGAATATCATGTATCCGCTGCGCAGGACATTCAGGCCTGCCGCTCCAGATATCGCAAAGGGGTCACTTAAGAGGGATTTCGAGCAGGGGCTGGTGTATTACGTTGGGGACGAGGTCGAGAACGACCGGGCAGCGTGCGGGCTGAGCCGGCTGCCCCCAACGGGGCGAAGTTACGCCGACGCCGTCGCCAAGAAGAGGGTCATCCTTGAGGACGCAGGCGTCTTCAAGAAGGCCGGCTACGACAAGAAGAAGGGGACTTTCGATTACTGATTTGATTGGTGGTAACCATGGCTGCTGCTAACTCCAATGACAACTCGAAGGCCGATGTCGCCGAGAACGGCATTGCTGAATCCGGAGCGCGATCCGTCAGCAGTGCGAAGCCGACTAAGTATGGCTACTTCCTGGGGTGCGTGATGCCTGTGAAGATGCCATGGGCAGAGAAGGCGACAATGCTGGTCTCAAAGCACCTTGGGCTGGACTTCGATTATATGAAAGAGACCCTCTGCTGCGTGAGGCCAGGCGTATGGAAGGCCATGAACCCTGACTGGTGGCTCAGCGTCACGGCGCAGAACCTTGCAAATGCCGAAAAGCAGGGGATCACCATCGTCGACACATGCAACGGCTGCTGGATATCACACTACGAGTCACTAAAGGAGCTCACCGAGGAGCCTGAGAAGCTGAAGATGGTCAATGAGCATCTGGGGAAGGCCGGCATGCACCTGAAGGGTGACGTCAAGGTCAAGCACTACCTTGAGCTCCTGCACGACGATGTTGGCATGGAGAAGATAGTCGCAAGCGTCGTGCGCCCGCTGACAGGCATAAAGGTCATGAGGCACATCGGGTGCCATGCAAGGAAGCACGATGAGACTCTCCCGACCGATTTTGATGAGATTCTCAGGGCAACGGGCGTCGAGATAATCGACACGCCCTACGACAAGACCTGCTGCGGTCTACTGCTCTACTTCGCCGATTCTAACCAGGCCATATTGGAGCGGATAGGGAAGAAGATGAAGACCGCCCAAGCGCTGGGCGTGGATGCCTATGTGATCATCTGCTCGGGCTGCTACGACCAATTCGAGAGGGGCGTCAAGATATACCGGGAGGAGAAGGGCATCAGCTTCGAGACGCCCATAGTACACCTCGCAGAACTGCTCGCGCTCGCATTTGGCTACGAGCCTGAGGACTTTGGCATGACAAAATGCAGGCCGATAGCCGCTGACAAGTTCATCGAGAAGGTCAGAGCAATAGCCGCAAAGAATGCCAAAGTTGCTGGGCAGAAGAAAGGAGGCGAATCGCTATGAAGTTCAAGTCGGATCCAACATTGGTCGATCTCGTCAGAACAGAGGTGGCGCCCGAGGGGCTCTCCTTCAAGCCCCTCCAAGAGAACAGGGTCGCAGTAAGGATCAAGGCAGAGGACGCCGACAAGCTGGCGGAGAGGTTCATAAGCAAATTCGGGGCCCGCCTCATCCATGAGACTGCCGTTGACCTGGAGGGTGAGGGGTTCGACATGATTTACATATACGACTTCTCAAAGGTAAGGGAACGGCTGGTCGTCGTGCTCGAGGCACAGATATCCAAGGATGACCCTTCGCCACCATCGGTCGCAAAGATCACATGGCAGGCGAGCTGGGCAGAGCGCGAGATACGCGACCTCTTAGGCATCAGCCCTAAAGGGACGCCGGACCCGCGCAAGCAGTTCCTGCCATACGAATGGCCGAACGCCGCCGAGAGCGGAACCGCTCCGCCGCGCCCGGAGAAGGGCCCTGCAGGTCCGCAGGACAAGTGGATCCCTCTCGGCATCATGCCGAACGACGCATACGCCACGCTGATACCCATCGGTCCGTACCACCCCGGCGTAATTGAGGGGCAGACTGTATACGTCAAGGTGGAGGGCGAGACCGTGGTCTCTGCCGACATAAAGACCGGCTTCCACCATAGGGGCATACAGAAGCTCATTGAGCGCAGGGGTTACCATAAGGGGGTCTTCGCCGCAGAGCGGGTCTGTGGCATCTGTAGCGCCGCACATGGCCTCACATACGTGACCGCATGCGAGAACCTGTACGAAGCGGAGGTGCCTGACAGGGCTCTTTACATAAGGACGCTCCTGCTTGAGCTGAACAGGGTTCATAGCCACCTCCTTTGGATAGGTGTCGTTGCGGATGTCATAGGCTGGAAGACCGGCTTCCACCTCTCTTGGGGCCTAAGGGAGCGCGTCATGGATATCATCGAATCGATAACCGGTAATAGGGTCAACTACGGGATATGGCGCATCGGCGGCATGAGCAGGGACGTATCCAACGAACTGGCCGAGAGGGCACTGCCTACCGTAAAGGCACTCAAGGCCGAGATGGCCCAGCTTCTGCCAGAGGTCGCCGCGCACTCGGTCGTGAGGTCGAGGCTTGTGGGCGTCGGCCCTCTCTCTTACGCCGAGGCATTCGATGGCGGCGCCGTAGGGCCTGTCGCGAGAGCAAGCAATTGGAAGATCGATGTGAGGGCAGACAACCCGCCGCACGCGATGTATGACCCGAAGGTCATCAGCTGGGAGGTCATCACAGACGAGGGCTGCGATACGTTTGGGCGCACGATCGTCAGGGTCAAGGAGCTCTTGGTCTCTTCAGATATCATCGTGCAGTGTCTGGAGTACTTGGCAAAGACCACCGGCGAGGTCAGGATCGAGCCGAAGTTCATACCCGTCAACTCGGAGGGCATAGGTCTCAACGAGGCGCCTAGGGGGGAGCTCGTCCATTACGTACGGGCGAGCGAGTTCAACATGAACCTGCCCCAGGCATACAGGATACGGACGCCCAGCTACCGCAACAACGCCCTGATCCCCAAGATGCTCGTCGGCTCCAACCTTGCAGACGTGCCGGTCGTGATGGGCAGCACCGACCAGTGCCTTGCATGCACGGACCGTTTTGAGGTGATCCGCGGGAGTGGCGGTCCCTCACACACGATGAGCTGGGGGGAGCTCGTGGCGCTCGGTAAGAGGAGGGAGGTCTAGCAATGGCAGACATCATCTTCACAATCATATCGATAGCGCTGATAATCCCGATCAGCCTCTTCCTCGGCGTGATGTACGCCTTCCTCATAAGGAAGCTAAACGCAAGGTTCCAATGGAGGGTGGGGCCGGTCGTCAGGATGTACGGCGATCTTGCGCCCCTTATCGGGTCGACAAGGGTCTGGCAGCCGATGTACGACATACTGAAGCTCTTCGGCAAGGATACTCTGATCCCTGCAAGCGCTCACAAGAGGCTCTTCACCTGGTCGCCGTACTTCTCGCTCCTATTCAGCTTCACTGCGGTGCTCTTCATTCCCTTCCCGGGAATGCCCTTGCTCTCCGACGCTCCTTACAGCCTCATCGTGGCGTCTTACCTGCTCATCGCGTCGATACTGTTCACGATTCTCGGCCCCGTCGCCAGCGGCTCCCCTTGGGGGGCAATAGGCGCAAGGAGGGAGGTTGAGCTCTTCTTGGTCGCAGAGCTGGGCTTCGTCGCGAGCCTCTTCATGGTCGCGTTCATGAAGGGATCGCTCGTGATCGCCGCGCTCTCCGGCATCGTCGGCAGCATCCCCATGGTTCTGGTCACGTTGCTTGCGGGCATAACTATGTTTGCGGCCATGCTCGGCAAGCTGCATATCAAGCCATTCGACATGCCCGAGGCAGAGTGCGAGATCGTCGCTGGGCCATATACGGAGTACTCCGGCAAGCTGCTCGGCACATACCTCCTGGCCAAGATATTCGTCTTGTACAACATGGTCGCGCTCTTCATCGCCGTCTTCCTGCCTCCCGTGTCATCTTCGGTACTCTGGCTGCCGATCTACGTCGTCGCGGCGCTTGCCCTTGTCTTCCTTCTGGCGGTGGTCCAGGTCCTGAATCCCCGATATGCCATCAGAAAGGCGCTTGCGTGGTACCTGAAGATCGTAGTGCCGCTGGTAATAATCGGGTTCATAGCCGCATTCGCTCTAAGGATGGTGGCATAATTGTCTACACATATAAAGCTCCTGAAACAGGTCCTCCAAAAATACAGCTCGCCGATGACCTTGAACTACCCGTCAGGGGTCGACAAGAACCGGATGTACAGCCAGATCCCCGAGGGCCTGAGGGGCTTCATCGAGAGGGACGAGGAGAAGTGCATTGGGTGCCGCGCATGCTACATGGTCTGCTCAGGCAGGGCTACGAAGATATTCGACACATCAGAGAAGAGAACCGTTCAGGTCTTCCACTTCAGGTGCACCTACTGCGCCCACTGCGAGGAGTGTTGCCCTGAGGAGGCTATAAAGATGTCCAAGAAGTTCGAGCTCACATTCACGGACAAGAACGATCCGAAGGCATACGTCAACACCGACCTGAAGATGCTCTCCTGCAAGGCCTGCAACAGGTCATACCTGCCAGAGAAGATGCAGAAGCGGGTCTTCGAGAGGCTGAGCGAGAAGATAGACCCGAAGGTAAAGGGCATCGTGATCGAGGACTATCACAAAACCGAGGGCTTCTGCCCCGACTGCAAGCGGGCTCGCGGCGTCATGCTCGACACGCATACCAAGAAGCACGTCTGGCTGGAGGTCGTCTAGATGGGTCTTATAGACCGGGCTAGGATATACTCGCCATGGGTCTATCACTTCCACTGCGGCGGGTGCAACGGCTGCGATATTGAGACGCTTGCCGCACTGGCACCAAGGTTCGACGCGGAGCGATTCGGCATACAGCTAGTTGCATCGCCAAGGCACGCCGACATACTCATAACCACAGGATGCGTGCCGAAGCAATTCATTCCGATGATAAAGCGGGTCTACAACCAGACTCCTGACCCAAAGGTGGTGGTCGCGATAGGCGGCTGCGCCTGCGGTGGTAGCCTCTTCTACGACGAGGATCCTGAGAACTATGCCATACTCGGATCGCCGGATCTGCTGATACCAGTCGACGTGTACGTCCCGGGATGCGCCCCGAAGCCAGAGCAGATCATCAACGGGATAGTTCAGGGGATACTGAAGCTGAACGAAAAGGCGACTCGCGGCAAGAGATGAACTTCCGATACTACAGAATCTGCAGGAATGGCGAATGAGCTCGAATATGAGGGTAATCTATGCAATGGATTGCCTTGAAGGCATGAAGCGGCATGTGAGGGATCGGGAGGTCGACGTCATAGTGACCTCCCCTCCTTACAATCTGGGCATCAGGTACGGGAAGTATGATGATACCGTTCCCCGTGCAGACTACCTGCGGTGGATGGTGCAGGTAGGCGAGGAGTGCAAACGCGTCCTCCGCGATGACGGCTCATTCTTCCTGAATATCGGATACTCGTCGAAGGACCCTTGGGTGGCTTGGGAGCTGGCGTTCCGGCTGCGGGAGCTCTTCGAGCTTCAGAACGTCATCCACTGGATAAAGTCAATAGCCATAGAGAAGTCCCAGGTCGGGGAGCACGCGAGCATATCTGGCGACATAGCCGTGGGGCACTTCAAGCCGATCAACAGTGACCGGTACCTGAACAAATGTCATGAGTATATATTCCACTTCACTAAGGAAGGGAATGTGCCGCTGGACCGGCTGGCCAACGGCGTCCCGTATCAGGACAAGAGCAACGTGCGGCGATGGAACCGTGCGCCTAGGGATCTGAGGGACCGTGGTGACACATGGTTCATACCGTACAGGACGATCCGGTTTAGCAGCAAGGAGCGCCCCCACCCGTCTGCCTTCCCCCCTGAGCTCCCGATGATGTGCATAAAGCTGCACGGTCTGGGGAGGACGCGGCTGGTCATGGACCCTTTCATGGGGATCGGCGACACTGCGGTCGCATGCGCCCGTCTTGGCTTGAGGTGCATTGGATTCGAGATAGACGAGGCTTACGTAAAAATAGCGGAGGAGCGGCTGATCCGCGAAAGCGCAGGCAGTGCAGCCGCAAGGTAATGACAATATTAATGGTAGACTATATGCTGGAGTGTGCAAAAATGACCTCTGAACCATCCTCGCCGAGGACTTTCAGGATTGATGCTGACGTGATGCGGACCCTCGAGGAAGAGGCAAGGAAGCAAGGCGCAACAGTGAATGGCCTCACCTGCCGGATCCTCAGGAAGTATGTAAAGATCGGCGTCAGGCTGGAGCCCTTCGGAATGCTCTACATGCCGCGGAACCACATGATATCGCTGATAAATGCGATAGATGACAATGCCCTCGTCGACATCGCGTCTGACATGGGCAAGCGCACTGCCAAGGAGGCGATACTGCAGCTCTACGGCGAGCTCAGCATGCAGAGCTTCAAGCAGTACATCGAGATATATCTGTGCGGGTACTCCAACTGGGCATCCTACTACGAGGAGGATCGCGGGAGCGTCATCGAGGTGCGCATGGGGCATAGCATGGGGGACAAATGGTCGCTCTTCATGAAGAACTTCCTAGAATCGGCGCTCGAAGAGATGATCGGAAAGAAGCCCAACTTCAAGTACGTCTCTGCATTCAGCATCATCTTCGAGATGCGCAAGGAGGGCATGTAAGATAAGATAAGGTAAGCTCAACTCAACTCAGCTCAGGTGCACCTCTCTGCCGGGCGCATCCTCTGCTCCAGCCGGTAAGCCCTCGAATTCGGTCCAGGTACCGCGACGTCCTTCGGGTGCGCGGGCACGAGCCTGTATGATGCCCGGATCTCGTGCAGCATATCCTGCTCGATATAGATGTCCCGCCCCCCCTCTGAGAGGCGCAGACTATACTCTGCACCTTGGTTA
>CAZEMX010000010.1:0-37751 GCA_964513415.1 uncultured Nitrososphaerota archaeon | reverse complement strand
TCCATTCGTGCCTATTCCTCCCATCAAACGCTATTGGGTACCTCTGGCAGGCATATAGGATTGAGACCCCGCCCATTCGCCATGGAAATAGCATGGCACCCAGTCGTTTCCAACGCTCCGGAGTCGCCATCGCATAATCCACGTGCCGCCCATAAGCGGCGGGTCCGTTCTTTGCCACGGTCCAATAGCAGTCCCTGTTCTGCATAGCTTTCAGGCCAGGTCTCATGCGGACTTGCGCCCACTCGTTCTGACGCCTCACCATGCCATCGGTCACACACAGGAACGGGACCTTGCGTTCGGCGAGGTCTCGCATGATGCACTGCGAATAGCCACGATCACCGGCCAATATCGCCGCTTCACACGGTTCAGGTGCGTAGGTTTTCGGATCTCGCCAATCGATTGCGTAACCGAGGTCCTGCACGCCCCTGGCAAGCGCCGCTTCGGGCCTCCAATGGCCAGTAGTTTCCCAGTTCTCGTATGAATAGCACAGGATCATGGTCTCCAAGCCTCGATGAGGATCCTCCATGGAAGGCCCTGCCGCATCTCCGCCTCCGTCCACTGTGCATAAGCGATCCAATACGCCCATTGGGTCCGGTCCACCATTGCAGGGCGTTCAATATCGAATAAGTTCTTGTTTGCCACTGGGTCTGCCATGGATCGGCCCCCTGTGAACACTGGGATACCGTTCAGTACGGCTTCAACCGCAGCGGTGGAGTCATAAGTTAATACCGCCCATGCGTCGCGCAAATCGTCCGTAAACTTGCTACGGTTGCCTTGCGAGTGGACCAACTGGTCCGGTGGCCCACCGCTATCAAGCCACACCTTACGGTACGCCTCATACCTCCCTTCCGGATCGTCCTGGCCGTGGTGGGTCCTGAACCGAACGGGTCTTTCAGTGATCCGGTGCAACATCTCCATGACGTGGGTAAACCATGGTGGCCGTACCGCTCCGTTGCCACAAACTGATTGCGCCTCCACTTGGTCCGCAACAAGAATATGCGTTCCGGCCCCTCGCCATGGCTTGAGTTTCGCGCCCAAAGCCTTCCAACGGTCACCTGGAGCGGATTCCAGTGGAATATGATCGCCGTAGTTGTGCGCACAATTTCGGGCCACGCTATAGTACCGACCCTTTCCGCGTCGATCGATGTAAGCGTCGTGAATCGCGAGTGTGGGTCTACCCTGGCCGTGCACATCTCGATGAATCCGCTCAACGTTCGATCCCCATTCAATCGTTACAATCACATCATGGGGAGTAGGCCCGGCGTAGTTTTCTATGTCCGTAATTTCGGTGGTATGCCCAAAGAGCCGTGTTCCTTCCGCAAAGGAGGCCATCACTTGGGGCCACCCCATGTCGTACAACATGACTCGCATCTTGATTCCTCAAATACACGGCTCCAACGTTGGCGGTCACGATTGATAGGCCGGATCTTCGATGAAGTTAATCTCCACGTCTTCCACCACGTGTACTTTCAAATCCAGTCCGAGCGTGTCAGACTCGAACCGCACAATGAACGATTCATTTGTTGTCGGGTGTCTCCAAACAAAGGCCCCGTGCGCACCAAGCGTTGCGTCCTGGAAATCGCAAATCGTGGCAATGTCGTCTTGCGAAAGCCGCCTGTAATTCAGTACAAATCGCCAGAGCGGACGGCTTCTGAGCGAGCGTCGCTTCTCGTCGGCCCATCCCTTGCCCTGCCTGGAAATCTCAGTCACGTAGACCCGCTCGCGATGAATGGGATACCGGGGATTCGGCAGACTGGAGGGCCAGACCAGTAGCTCCGTTGTAATCACCGTGCCTGGCAGTATGAAGAACTCGAAGCTATTGCTCCATTCGCTCCATAGGCCACCGTCATCCTTGTACCGGACCCTCGCCCGGTAGTGCCGGTACGACTGGAGGCTGGTTACCAGCTCCGCAAGATTGGTCGCTATTTCCCCTGAGTCGTGGATTGGATTCGCGAAATGCGTGTCCGAATACAACGATACCTGCCATTGACTCGCCGCATGTGTGCTCCATGTATCGCTATCGTCAAAGGCACTGCCGATGATCCGGACCGGGACCTTTCCGTTTTGTCCCGCCCATTCAATTTCCGGCGTGCTAGGTTGCCGATTCCCGTAGATGAGTAAGGTGTCCAGGTAACTGACACCTCTCCCGTTCGCGCTTGCAACCAATGCCGCGTACTCACCGTTACCCACAAGGCTTTCAATTTCATGGACCACTGTTCCGTTATACGTGATTACTGCTGTAGCCCCGGTAGCAACGACAAGGCTAGTTCCTCCGGAGTAGACAACACCCTTGTTCGCGATCCGGTCGAGAGCCGGGCCATGCTTCCGGTACACTTCTATGTTCGCCAATCCCGGCGGATATCTAATGAGCATGGCCACATATCCCGTTTCCAGATTGCCCCGTGACATGAACGCAACGCCAAGCCCTTGCGCTACCCCTCCAGAAATATCGAGGGTAGGCGAAATGGACACGTGCATTTGGCAAGACTCTAGAGCCGTTTGATGCGTAGCAAAGACACGTGCCGTATTTCCCGTTGGAATGACGGCGTGATTCGAGGATACGGCGAATCCGACCCCGGCGATCACCTCCGCGCCGTCGATGTCGATTTCCCTATAGGCCTCGCCAAGGTTGTTCGCGTCCGCACGGTCGAAGGTGTCACTTATCTGGTCATGGGAGAGGATACGGGTAAAGGTCACCGCTTCGAATCGCCGGTTCCCCGTTGTTTGAGAGAACATGACACCCGCATAGGCCGTGAGGCCCGGCACGGTGATATTGGCAGCAGTAAGCACCCGGACCCCATCAATGTCAACCGTTGCGCTTGTCCCGTCCGAGGCGAAGGTGATTTCCTCGTCATCGGCGTAGGTGGAGTGCGTTCCAGAATCTAGGACCAATACGTAAGTTGATGCGCCTGTTTTCCGGTATAGCTGGACCTTCTGGGCGTTTGTATCTGTTCGCAAGATGCGAAGGATAAGGCCAGTCGTGCCATTACTCGCCATGCGCAAGCACAGGCCCCCGTACTCGGAAGCATGGATTGGAGCGGAGTAGTTGACGGTAATGCTCTGCTTCGAGGTCCCGATCTGTTGTGTGGAAATTGCAAAGACCGTGGCGTTTTCTGCGTTCGAGTCCAGCCCGTTAGCCAGAACACCGAATCCGTTCCCAGCGACAATGGCAACACCGGAATCGTCGTACTCGCCGAACCACGCGTCCGGGTGCGTTTGGTTCGCACATTGGAACAGTTGCGGGTACGAGCCTGGGGTCATCACGTCTGCCAGATAGTCATCGACATATCGAGTGGCATCACCGCATAGGTACGAGAAGAACCCGGACGATGCTCCGTCCAGGATAGACGAGTCACTTGTCACGATTACCGCCACTCCCGCATAGCGCACCGTGATGATGCTCTCGTTGACCTCTAATTCCATCCGCTCAAGTTCCGTGTACGATAGGCCCTCCACATTTGTAAGTTCCGTATTGATCCCCCTTACACGTTTGTATAATGTGATCTTTCCAGTATCCGCAGCAGTCAGCTCTAAGCCCGCGAAATAACAGGTCCTGGCATCTCTTGACCCCCTACACAAGAGGCCGGTTATGCGTCCCGCTTGCGAAGCGTCGTAGACGCCTCTAAACCTGGCGCTTACTCGTTGGTTCCGGGATGAAAGCGCGTCCCGAATTGCAAAGACGAGGCTATCAGTACCCGCCGTTGCCACGATTGTGCCAGTAATTGTGAAGCCAGACCCGTCAGGGACAATGTCTCCGTCCGCGTCGAGTTGCCGCCACGGATAGGTAAGCGATGGACGGTCACTCACGGTAAATGATTCGTCAATCTTGTCCACTGGCGTTGGCCATGCGTAGGATTCAATCTGCGCACGGTCAAATATGCGATCATCCCCGTCCTGGTCTACCCATAGGCCGGAATGGAGGCCCGTGGAGATCTGAGTATCGACAGTTTCCAGTCTTGAGATCCCGTCATAGACCGCTACCAGCCTGTTCCCAAACACAATCAATTCCATGCGGAGGCCTGCCGTGTACGTGACTCCTGTTGCTGTGGCGAGCACCGTTGTTACACCGGCGACCCGTGCGCAGAGCGTGATCGTCTGCGTATCGACAGCGGTCAGTTCAGAGCTCAGCACGTAACATGTCCTGCACGTGGCGTCGGACCTCGCGAATAGGCCCATCTTGCCAGCCGCCCCGCCGTAGACGCCGGTCAGTTCAGCGACCACACGGTGATCCGACGAGTCCCTCGGTTCTATGAACCTGCAATACACCTTGACCGTGATCCCATCCGAGTGCAAGGCATCGGAGACTATGGCGAGCCGTCCACCCGTGGCGAGTGAAGCATCGGCGTAGAATTGGATCCAATCTGGTCCCAATTCACCGTACCCAGTGAAGTTATCCGCCCTTGATGGCAAGTACTGTACGGAATAACAACCGAAGTTATCGAAACTACTGACCTCACCAGCCGGTGCTGCGGAATAAATGCCAACGTAAGTCCCGCTGGAAATCGACGAGTCTGTTACACGTGTAACAATGACACCGTTTACCCACACGACTATCTCATTGCCCTCCACGCGGACTCGCAGCACCTGGTCATTCAGGTAAGCGACAGGGACCTCGGCAAGTTCGGTAATGATTCCTCCGATGCGCTTGGCAATCTTGAGCACGGTATCACTGAACCATGGCTTGTTCCCACACCAATACACCATGTACCCGTTTTGACAAAGCGCATCCATGCGTAACATGAGGCCTGTGCACCCAGCCTCGCCAGCCTGGGAGCGGTTGATCGCCGCTTCAACCACGTGATCCGACTCGTCAAGCGCCGTGGAAATCCGCGCGAACACGCCGTCTGGATGGGCAAGCCAGATGGGACAATAAGCCGCGTTCGAACTGACGCTGAACGTGTAGAATGTTGAGTCCGGGATCAGAGTGCCAGACTGGTCCAGTTGCGTCCAATTCGCTCCCAGTCCGTCATTGTTGGCGCGATTGAAGTCGTCTGCAAACGTGAATTGTGTCATGTCTCACCGTGCCGTTACCAGTTGCCTCGACAGTGGCCCACGTCTGAACAAGTCATTGCCGACTTGACTCACAATGATTCTGGCATTTGAGGGTAGACCAGCCGCCACAAGTTCGGGAGGATCGAACGTATTGATCACATAGACAGGCGCTTGTGAGGCTCCGCCCATCATGCGCACTGGCACCGCTCCGTTTTGGAGAGGGATAGTTGCCTCTATATTCTGGGTCTCGCCCGTGATACCCCACCCGTAAGGTCCACCGGATAACCCGCCACCGGCTTTCATGCGACCGAACAGATTTCCAATAACCGGGATTGACTGTAGGACCGAGCCAAGCGTCTGACCTCCACCAGCCCCACCGCCATAAGGGAAACCTAATTGGGCAAATACCCAGTCGGCGGCCAGGTCCGCGAACCTGCGCTGGAGCGAGACCACAAAGGACTCAAAAACATCTCGCAAGCTATCTATCTCGCCACGCATGGTGCGAAAGATGCCTTCCGAGAACGCGTCACGGTGTATTTGCACCACGTCATCGCAGTAGTCGGTCCATAGTCTTTTTTCCTCTTCCATCAGGGCCTTCTGGCTCTCGAGGTAGTCCTGGTTTATGTCCTCCATCTTCTCGTTGAACACCTCGGCGAGTTGAATCTTCTGATCCTCACTCCACCCGAAGTTGTCCAGAACAGCTCTATAAGCCTCTTTCTGATACGTTACCCATTCATCCAGGCTTGCCTTGCGCTCTTCAAGGGATCGGCGCGGGTCTGTCATCTCACTCTCGATGCGGCGAATCTCCCTCTGCCAGGATGAGTCTTGCATATAACCGACCATGGACTCCGCAAGGCCCAAGTAGCCGTGCCGAATCACGCCAAGGTCCCGGCCCTGAAGCATCTCCCACACTTGTTTGCGCGTGATCGCATCACCGCCAGTAAACACGTTTGCCAGTTGTGTGGTCCTGTAGATTTCAGGCTCACGCCCCATTTTTTGCAGGCTGAGCTCCGCTCCCTCTATTAAATCCATTAGTTCTTCAAAGGATTTCAGCTGGTCGTCCGTTAATTTCTTATTGGTGTCGAGGTATCTATCAGACCATTCCCCGAATTCCTGTTTTACCTTTTCCAGGGTTTCCCATTTCTTATTCAACTCGTTAAGAGCCGCGTTGTACGTGTCGGCCAGTGTATCGAGCGGACCCGTAGTCGCTTCTCGCACCTGTTCCTCAATTCCCAGCATTCCGAGACTTCCGATCTGCTTTTTCCAGCCCCCAAGTTTGTCCCAAGGCGCGTTCGCCTTAAACTCCGCTATCGTGGCCTCAAAAAATCGCGTGGCTTCCTCAATGGAGCCATGAATCCTCGATTCCAGCGTGTCTAGGATCGGGCCAAGCCCGGCGCCTGGACGGATATTGGCAATAGCGGTTTCATGTCGCTTCGATTCCTCACCGACTTCAGCTGCCCAATCCCGCAATCCATACGCGCCTCGGAGGGTATCGATCAAATCCGCCGATATCCCGCCAAGCCCGGTTTTCATGGCTTCCCGGTTCTGGGCCTCAAGGCCCTGGAGCATCAAGGGGTGCTGGAGCAGTTCCTTGATAATGTCCCCTGCAGGCCGAGCACCGCCTGTTACCACGCCACCAAAGCCGAACCCTGTTGGAGACGTGGTAGTTGAGATTCCGAGAGACTTCGCCAGCTCCACCAAATCCGTGATCTGGCCCTGAGTCAAGTAGGACTCGGCAATCTTGGTTCCTGACACTCCGAACGAGAACCATGACGCCATTTGACTCGCTCTAATCTCGATGATTGCTCCAACGTGCCGCACCTCTTCAATCAGTCGCTCGATCCCACTGGGTATTTGAGAGACCCAATCCGCTATTTTCGGAATCCAGTTCTGGAGATTCTCCGCGACCCAACTGAACCCGCCCGCCGCCGCTCCAATTCCCTTCGTGATACCAAGTAACACCTTCTGATACATGTCGATATCGGCACGCCCCTCAATATCGGGGAAGAAGACCCGGCCTATCCCAGCACCAGCCGCCTTGACCAGTCCGGCCCCCTCCGTCGTGAACACCTTGAGGCTGGCGGCCAGCCCCGCCCCGATTCCCTTCTTTCCGAGATCCTCAACGATCACCTCGCGAATCCGATCCGAAGCCTTCCCGATCTCGTCTACGAGCCAGTCATACAGGCCAAAGTCGCCGATTTCCTTGAACGCGATTGCGAACGCATCCTTGATATTACCGATCAGCACACTGGGCATCCGGCTCATCTCGCGCATCGTCTCTTCCGGCATCATAATTTTACGAAACGCGTCTATCGCTTGCTGGGTAAGCTCCGTATCTCCCGTTATTTCTGAGAGGGATCGCCCTATAGACGCCGCGATAATCTCCGGATTGATATCGAATCGGAACTGGAAGGATCGCCACTGACCGCCCAGTGCTTCCCTGATCGCCATCAAAGCTCCGCTGATCCCCTGGTCAGGTCGCATAGAAGCCAGTCCGATCACGGTATCGGTCAGTTCGTTCAGACTCTCGGTTACCTCATCGAAATCCGAGGCCAATAATTTCACACGCGTACTGGGCATCATGGCAAGGCTCTGGACAACCTGCCGGATATCCTCCGTCTGGGCCGGTGATACAAGTGCACGCTCAAGCGTGTATTGAGTCAGCTCACGGGCACGGGTAGCGGATCCAAGAACCCCCGTCATGGATACCTCGAAGCGCCGGAAATCTTCACCCGCCTTGAGCACTCTCTGATCGAGCGAATAAATACCCTCGGCGAACTTGTAGACTCCCGCGACGGCGAAGGCCCCGCCGATGATTGCCTGTACGCTTGTCAGGGACCGCACGATACCGCTGACAGTAGATATCACCACGCCGCCCACTGTTTTGAACCCGGACCCGATGGACGAGAACAAGGATCCCCAGGACCGGCTTGCCGACGCCGGAACTTCACCCACCGCTTTCCCAGCGCCTTCAATGCTTTTCTTGGCGGATTCGGCAAATTTGCGCACCACGACCGTTCCGTCATCCTTTACCGATATGCGTAAGGTCAGGTCTCGATCCATGGGCTCAAAAAGATACCCGGCCCCCTTTAGCTTGGTTTCTCAGGGGCCGGGCCACGGCGTCTCACTCCTTTTCCCGCTTCTCCTTCGCCTTTGCAACGATGGTTTTTGCATAGTGCGAGTCCGTCCCTACTTTCGCAGCAAGCCTCTTCTTGGCGATAGAGAATCGGTAATGCTCTTCGGGAGTCAAGTACTCATAGCCGTTCCAGATCTTTCCCTCTTTCTTCTTGATATCATCTGGCACGGGTATCTCGTCGTAGGCTCCAGCGCCGAAAACCGCGTTGTATTCGCGCTTGAGAGCCGCCCTTGTATCCTGCGGCGTTTCGTCGATCCGCATAGCGTCTAAAATCTGGTCTTGAAACATGGTTGATTCCTCCAAACAATTCAACGAGTCTTGAACCTGTGGTCGGAATGGGCGCGTCAAACTCCAGGATTTGCAAGTTTCCTTTGGACCGCCGCAATGATTTCCTCCGCATCCACACTCTCGGATTCCGACCACCTCCGGAGCCGGTTCAAAGCGTATTTGAACCGATACACGACTTCACGCGGCAAAGTCTCGTACATAGTCACTTCGGGGACCCCGTCATTCTCGATCCATTCTGGAATCTCGATGCGCTTGTACGCGCCTTCCCCGAAGACTTGGTCATACAAGTCCCGGACGGTTTGTCGAATCATCGCGGTCTGCTTCCCCTCAAACACAGCCTTGCCGATTTTCTGAATCTCATCTCTCAACTCACTCATCATTGTGTGTCTCCTTGAACAGCGCATTCGCCAGCGCCTTCACTTTGACTAACGTTCTCTCCCTCTCAATTCCACCCGCGATCCCAAGCAGATCCATGGTGGCGATAATCGCCTCGTTTCTAATCCCTACAATAGCACCAAACGCAGTCACGACGACTTGATCGTAGCAGAGCTGGAATACCCGAACGGCGTCTATATTCGCCTGGTCTAGTTCCGGTTCTGGTCCCCTGGTATCGGCTAATCCAAATAGCGCCCGGACTTCTTGGTCCGCATCCGTTATACGGTCTGGGTCGAAGTAGGACCGAGCGCATTCGACGAGTTTTTTACCTGGTCCTCCAGCAGACCCCCAGAAAACAACTCAGGGTTCAGCATCAGGTCCATGATGATTGCGCCGAGGTTCATTCCGTCTATCGATCCTTCCCTGAGTAGGATCGCGGCTAATTCAGGATCGTAAGCGATCTCGCCTTGCCCAGCGATCTGCGCATACATTTCTTCTGGCAGGTACACGACCTTGCGCAGGACGTCCGGCGTAAGGCCGTACCAATCTACCACCACATGCCGGATCAACGCAGCACGCAAGCCTTCTGGATCACTCGTTTCCGTGCGCTTGCCACCCGTGAACGAAATGGTCGTATTGTCATCAAGGATCTTCCGCCAGCGATTGCGCGGCATATGCTTCAATCGTATGCGCCAAGAATCCTTCAGCCCAAACGTGCGGATCTCCGCGTTACTCTCTACCCCGGTTTTTATGAGGCTGATCAGCTCTTTTGGATCCATACTGTGAACCCCTCTCTTTATGAAATTGAACTTTCGTTGTTATACACGGTGATCCTATGCGAGTACCCAAGCGTATTGTCTTTCTCCGCCTGGAACTCGACCGTATGGACAAGACCCTTGTTCTGGTCCGCTTGCGGCGTCGGGCGTCCGCCGTACTTGATGCGTGGCAAGTAGATTTCGATGTAGTAGCCGTTGGAATCCGTCATCTTCCACGTGAACGAGACCGGCGTGCCCGCCAGGAACTTGTTATACTCTGTATTGCTCTCGAACCGCATGACCAGAGATCCGGTGCAATCAGCCCACCCCTCGTGCGCGTCCACCCTCTTACGGGCAGTGGCCTTGGATCCCGACACCGCGAAGCCTTCCGGGTCCAGGTCATTCGAGATCGTGATATTCGCGCTGCGAGCTGAGGCAATCAGAGAACCAGACTGGCCAGCCGTACCAATAAAACACGCGCCACGCCCGCCCTCGAAATCTTCTGCCGTACTTCCTTCTGGAGCCTCGTCTAGACTGGTTTCAGCCGGCTCATCCACTTCTTTGGCAAGGATATTGACGGAACACCGTTGCGCGCCTTCTTGGGTAAGCGTGAAGTTCATGGAGTTGATTCTGCATCCCAAGAACCTGTAATAAATACCGAGATCGAGTAGCCCTTTCTCCATGGTGAAACCGACAGGCAAAGTAGCTGCCGGAATCATTACATGCATGAACGGGCCGGACCCTGACGTATTCACGGTTCCCATGAGGTGTTTCAATAGGGTCGAAATAGCCCCGGACACGTGAAGACGGCCATTGATATCTCCACTTGGCCGGAAGTTCATGTCCACGCTTTGCATTCTCATGCGGTCATTCGTCACTTCATCCGACACTTCCGGACGCGACTCCTGGCTCATCGTTTCCGGGAAGGTCCAACGGACCAACCGGCCATTGAATGGAGACGGAGGGGTCCCGTAGACCGATTCACTGGCGATTTGGATCTGGGTGCGATTGCCTCTTGCCTGGTTTCCCATCGTAATTCTCCTGCCCCCCTCCAGGTATCTTCAAGTTAAATTTGCGATATAGACCGTTTCGTCATACTCCGTATCGAAGATCAGAATCGCTTCACCCTTGTCTCCGGCTTCTGGCGTATGGATTTGGCGCAGCGTGAAATCCGCGTCAACCGTCATGATCTTTTTCATCCGGTACACCGCTACCCAGATATCCTTTGCGAATTGCTGGAGCACCGTTCTCCGATTCGGCTCTGGCGTCGCTCGTGGAAATACGATCACGCCTTGTATAGAGATATTGGCAACGCTCCGAAAACTCTGGTGGTTACTGCTATGGATTTGGGGCCCTTCCGTTGGAACGTTGTCCCATAGCCAGATCCGCAGGTATGGATACTCATTTTGGCCCGGTGGATTTCGTTCGGCCTCCGTGTCGATTCTCTTGACCGTCTGCGAATATCCGTTCGTCGTGTTCAGCTCAGCGAGCAGTAGCGTTCCAAGTTCGTCCATGACGGTATTCGATGGATACTCTATGTGACCGCTAACGCTCATAGGAACCGCTCCAGTGTCTGCGTCTTCACCACCGCGTATCCTCCTTTGGGGTTCGCTGTATCAGCGGGCCCATTCTTCCATCACGTCTTGACCAGCTGCCTGTACGAGTCGTATGAGCAGAGCGTTCACATCCGCCTGGGTTTGCTCGATCATCCGATAGGGTTTCGTTCCCGGGTGCTTGACATTACGAGCAAACACCTCGTCGAATCGACCCGCGCTACCGCGCTCTACCAGGAAATGAAGCACCCCGCCCGGTTTCTTTGGGCGTATCAGGTGCGGCTTGGACCCTTTCTCCAGGATCCGGAGCACCAGCTCTCCCTTTTTTTTCTCGGCCATCCGGTTATAGATCAAAAAACTAACCGTATCGCCTTCCACTTCTTCCGTATCCGTCCACAGTTTCGGCGCAGTCTTGCCTGGCGTCCGCATTTCAAGTTTCGCGTGCGCATAGTCAACAATTTCGGGCAAGTCAATTTGAGACACTCCGCCAAGTCTCGCAATGACGCGGTTGGCGGCATCCGTAAATTCGTGCAAGTTCTCCGCTCTGAGCTCCATGCGTAGCATCAGTGAATGCCCCCTAGACTCAGCCAGATCTCATCTTTCGAGGCCAGCCATTCCTCTCGCGCCATCCGTTCTAGGTTCTGAAACTTGTCAACCATCGTCGCCATTTGCAGGCCGGTATCGGTCTGAGGAGAGGCCGTCTTGTTCCTGTTCGTCCACACGAGTCGAATAAGGTGTAAACGCGCACCGGCGAGCAGCGCTTTCTTCCAGTCATCCGGGACTCGTTCGACTCCGTCAGTTGGCAAGTAATAGAAATACACGACCGTATCACCCGTATTGGTCGGGACCGGCATCAACCAGAGCTGGGAACCGACTTGCCTCCACCCATGTACTCCGCCCGTACTGTACCTTGCCTGCTCGTTCCGTAATTCATTTTGGAGCGAGTCAAATCTCGAATAGAGACTCCACTCGGACTGATCGTAACCATTGATTGGTATTACGGACCCGAACTCGGAATCCGAGGTCAGGTTGGCGCTCCAGCCCGGCACTTCCACCAGGACCGCGTTTGCGGCGATATCATAGGCTTGCGCATCGGCTCTAGTGTATATCTCGCCCTTGCGCAATGTCCTCCATCGACCAAGGCGAATGAGATCACGTGCAGCAAGGTCCAGGGCATCTCCATACGCATCGTCTGGGCATTCGAGGTAATCGGTCTGTGCCCAGTAATTCTTGAGTGTCCCTATGAGAGTTGCTCGGTTCAACGCCATCGAAGCGAATCACCTATTTCCATAACCTTTCGAAGTTTGTCTTCTAATGACTTGATATAGTTGTCCGCTGTCACTTGCCGGATACAGGCGTTTGAATGCCCGCACCGGTCCCCGCGCTCAAAGCACGGATCACACCCCTTACGCCCGTCCAGCACGACTTCCTTGTTGGTCTCGATCCCGACTGCGGCACCTTCCACGAACAGGGGATGATACGAGAGCCGCTCCGAAGCACGAGTAGGGCCAAGGAACGTCACAACGGGCACCGGATGCTGGGTGACATGTGCGAACCAAAGCGGGCCGGAATCCATGGTGACCATGGCGTTGAAATGATTGCACAATGCGATGACGTCCTCTTTCGGCCTGTTTGGAGCCGAAAATACGTGCGGCGCATCCCACGTGTGGTTACAGTCATGCTCTATAAGAAACACATCGAATTCGCGCTCGACGAGTAAGGCCACAAACCGCTTGACCTCGTCGAGTCTCAAGGTCTTCACAGGCCCCGACCCGCGTACCTGGAATCCAATCAATGGCCGCTTCCGGCCATTCCAGGATAGGCCCCGGCTCTCGATCCATTGCCTTGCCCACGCAACGGAGCGGTCCGGCAGTGGCAAGTACCAGTCAATAGGGAGTATGTCTGGCTCAGGGTCCATCCCGTCCACAAGAGACCTCCAGAAGAGTTGTATACGATGAACGTCGGTACCTCTCGCGCCCGTATGATCGACTTCGACCACTCCGTCTAGCCTTATCTTGTGGTCATAGACGCCATGGAACTGACCCGCCGTGGAGAGGACCGGAGTAGCCGCGAACACTGGCGCGTAGCAATCGGCTGTCCGAAGATAAAAGTTCAGTTCGGGGTAATAGACCTTCAGGCGCTTCAATACCGCGTGAAGCATCAGGAGATCGCCGAGCGCATAGGACCGCCAAATCAGCACGTTGTACGACTCCAACCGTACCGATCGCTCGATCAATGCGCACAATCGTTGATCGCCCACGATCCATCCATCCTTGCGCCTGAACCGCTCCGCGCTCCGGACCGATATGGACACAGGAACGCCTCTCCGGAACAACCTGCGCGTGCCAGTGCCAGGTTCCGGTACAAGCGCCTCGGCCATTGGTCCACAATACTCGACGCGCACCAGGCATTCATCTACCTCCATCCGAGCGCCCTCAAGTAGATATTTACTCGATGCATGTGACTTAAATCTCCACCCTCATGGTCCTTTTCAAGTACTGAGTCCAGCATGAAGATCAGATCGTACCCTTCGGGAGCGCCTCGATATGCAGTGACATGGATCGAGCACGATTCAAAGACGGGGACGATATCGCAATGCGTAAGGAGGGTGATATTTAGAAATGGGTATTTGCGACGGACGAAATTGATCACCGCCCACAACATGAGCACGTCCCCAAGCGAGTAGGTGCGCACAAACGCGAGACGACTGCTGGGATGATCGTCCAAGAACTCTTTAAGGGAGCCGAACATCTTGAGTAACCCGTCATTGGCCAGTTGGCGAATGAGAGGCGAAAAGGACTCGCAAACAACGGAGCCGGGGACTATGACCGTCTGGTCATAGCCCCCCGGCCCCGTGAAACTCAGGATGCTCGGACCCGGATTGTAATAGAGCGCCACGTGACCCCCTCCGTTCCGGATCAGCTCGCGTTGGTGATTTTGACAACGCCATAGAAGTACTGGCCCTCGCTCACCATGGTCAGGGCCGCGCTTGCCATGAATCCCTGGCGAGGACTCATCTGGGCGGGGTCCATAAAGACTTCGGTCGGGAGCGGAGGTATATACATGCACAGCACACTGCCGGTCTTCAGCCAGTTATCACCCTTATACCCGACGAGCAATTCGTTTTTCGTCGGATATAGAGGATCGGCGATCACGAGGTATTGACCAAGCGTTCCTACCACATGAGCCGCTTGCTCAACCTGGCCTCCGGGTCTAGGCACGTTGAGAGATTCCAGGTCCTCGTCGAATTTCTCGATCCTCTCGAGATACTGAAGGGTTTCGGGGTGGACAATGATCCAGTTCGGTTTCACGCCTTTACGGGCCAGCATTTGTCCTTCGAGACTGGCCAGCGCGACCGTCTTGAGTCTCTGCTCGTAAGCCCGCTTGTTCTCGTCCGTTTTCGATTGCCACGGGATTGAGGAAGAACTATCGGAAGCGTCCCATATCACCGTGTACCCGACGTTGTTTCGTATGAAGTTAATGTATTTTCGATCAATCTCGACCGAGAGCAGTTGCGTGGAAATATCCGGCACGATGTCGGCGGTTCGTAATCCATGGCTGGCGAACAAATCGAGTTGCGCCTCCCACGACCATTCGCTTGCCAGTTTCCAAGTCTCGGCATTCACGGCGGTGGATCCGATATCGAACCTCAGCCGGTTGATTGTTGACGGGCGCTCGGTGTTGTTGATCGAGTAATTATCGTTGAATTGACTGGGGATGTCCGGGCGGTTCCCCGCGCTTGCCCCGGTCTGATACGTCCAATTCATATGAAAGACTTGGCCTATACGGGCCGGGATTGGTTGGACCGAACCAATGGTATTGGCGATCAGACCGGCCAGAGTGCGGGTAACGATGGGGAAGAATCGCACCCTGACCTTGGCGATATCAGGGGAAGTCTGCGTATACGCTGCTTCCATTGCCGCCATGTAGTAATCGGCATTGCCCAACAATGCCTCTATCATCCGGCGACGGGAGAGTCCGTCATTGTCACCCGGATGACGTAGCAATCCGACCGGCGCATTGTCGATAATCCTATTTGTTCGCGGATTCCATCCCCACAAGCGCACGTTATCCGTCAACGCCGCATATTGCTTGCGGTATCGAGGATCATCATAAGCGAGTGGGGAGATGCGGCCAACTTCGGCCAACGGGTCTTGCATTACTTCGAGAATTGTCTCCGGCATTGTAGCCTCCTATCCCCTCCTATTTGTGTGATAGAGCCGTTACCGGCTTGCTTTTACAAGCGCTGCATTTGTTCCGCCCATGTGTCCTGGGTCTTCTTCTCCGAGCTCAATTCAATCAGGCTCGGATCAGGGGCATTCGGGTCTGCCGTTCGCGCCTTGCCGACGCTTGGACCAGCTGCTAAAACCTTAGACTCGATCAAACGCTGCGCGTGTTGACGAGTCTCGGCGACGGCCTTTTCAACCGCATCCGAGGTCTGGAACTCGCCCTTGTCGAGTCTAGGCCCGATCACGTCTAGGATCCATTGCCGCACCTGGGGATCGTCCGTCTTGACGGCCTCAGCCAGCGCCTTGCGCAGGGATTCGTCGGCAATGCGTTTCTTCAGCCCAGCGTTCTCGCCTTCCAGACAGTCGAGCCGTTTCTTGAGATCGTCTAACTCAATTCGCATAGCCTCGCTTTGCTGTTCTGGTGTCTTGGTAGGATCAGATGCTTCGATACGCACAAACTTGGCGTCTACAAGCGCCTTTCGCATGGAAGCCACAACTGCCAGGGCTGCCTCGCCTTGTTTCTGGGCCTCGTCCAGTTTCGCCCGCCATTCCTCGTCCGAGGCTGCACGGGCCTCCAGTTCGATCCTCGCCTTGGCATCTTCGGCGATTTTCTTGACCTCCGCTTCGAGGTCAGGCTTCAATCTCGCCTGGACTGCCTCAATAACGCCCTTGTCTTCTGCGGCTTCCCCAACGAACTGTTTATAGAGTTCGGGGTACTTGGTTTTGAACTCTTCGAGAGTCTTCACTTCCATCTCTGCCTCCTGTTCGAGGGTGATTTGGTTATTTACCGTGCTCCGGTCCGCCGGTCCCAACACTACGTCCGGCGCAACCATCCGGTAGTTGTCCTGGATGATTTCCACTCCACTCACACCATTGACCGTCCCGATTTTCCGGTCCCCATATCCGCGTGTCGAGAAACCGATTTTCCCTCCACTGTCGATCCACGATTGGATCTGGTCCCCGAACTGGTTTTTGAGAACCACGGCTTCACACGTCATACGGACAATACCGTCCGTCCTTTGCACGTCGATTTTTCGGTATCGTACCCCAGCACCCATGAGTCGCCGGTTCTGGCCCTCCGGGCCGTAGGGATGATCGACATTGCCTGGTAGTTCGCCTTGCTCGGCGAGGGCCTTGATCTTGTTGGCTTCCCGCTCATATATGTCCGGGGGATAATATCGCTTGTTCTCGTTGATGATTCCGCCCGTACCAAGAGGAGAACGGATCACAGTCGTCTTTGGTCCATTATCCGTAATCGCTTCTTGGCAGATTTCCACTTCCGAAGCGTCTGGTATGTAGACTTCAAATAGTTCGCTCGGCATGTTCTTGCCCCTTGCTGGATTCACCATTGATATAGGGGAAAGAGGTTTTTGTGCTTCAGACGAGTGTGTAGGTCACAATAAAGGCGGCTGCTGTGAGAATTGATCCTAAAAAAAAGCCAACGGCAAACCCGGTTGGATGCCGCTTGATATGGAGGAATATCCAGTTGGTCATCAGTCCTCCATGCACTTGGCCCTGCGCTTGCATTTTTTTTGGTCCTTGACCCGCTTCCGTATCGAATCTATGGCAGCACCCCTGCGTTCAGGATGGACGAGGTTCGGGCAAGTGCCACATTGGACGGTTGGAACTATGGGCCAGCACCAGAACCGGATCGGGGGCAAGTGGGGCCATTCACGGCGAGCGGCGCAGAAATGGGGGCAGTTACAGGCGCGATCGACGGCCAATTTCCTGTCTTCCAACGTTGGAGGCGACAATTTCATGGCACGACCTCAATCGATGAAATGCCCTTCCTCGCCTACCCGTTGTATGTGACGCGGCAAGGAACCGGGTCTATTGCCAGGCCAGTTCTCAGCCGGTCAAAAAGGATGGGCCGGGAGATTGAGTAGAGGAGCGGAGAGATCTCCCGGCCCCAACGGTCACTTTGGTATCGCGACCCCTGTCTCCTCATAAATCTCCTGCATCTTAAGTTCAGCCTCATGCATCCTGGTCATAATGCGCTCGAAATCGGATGGCGCGATGAGTAGGTAGCCGGGATATTCGGGCGGCTCGGTCAGACTTAGGTCGCCCCGCAGGTCCTGGACACTTCCAACGTTGGCACTGGCGCAACCCAGCAACAGTATGGCTACCATGGTACATAGGACCGTTCTCATTCGCGTATCTCCTTCAGTAAGTCCTTGCGAGCCTTATCCCTGTCTGCCTTGTCTTGCCCCGTCAGGTCGTAGACCTTGTGGAGGATCTCCTGCTTGTCCTTCTCGATCTGGTCCAGGACGGACTTTCGTCTCCGGGACGGACTCATGACGTATTCCATGAACTGCCCGGCGATTTTGAGTATTGCCAACAACACCGCGATCACCTTTTCCATGCTTTACCTCCGACTTCATGGCTTATGCTCAGGATGCCATGATCTCTCGCCTTCCGCCATATCGATCAATACCCAGTCTCCTCGTGCAGACAGGCAGAAGTCCATCGACCAATAACCCTCGAATCTAGACGCGACTCGTGAAGCCTCATCGGTCAGAATGTCGATGCCAGGATCATCGGTCTCGCAAACAAATTGTGCTTGCGTCAGGTGAAACCGCCATGCGTCCTCGGTCATTTCTCGTCCCATAATATCTATTACCGGAGCGCCGGATTTCTTGATCGCGTCCGGTATCCAATACCAGTGCCGACACTCAATACGTCCGTCCCGCGCAAAAAGACGGATCTCCGGATTGACCGGCATCTTCCCATAAAACGCACAGAACAGCGTCTTCATGGGGATATACTCGCGGATGGCGATTGCGTCAATGGGGAGATCCGCCATACAAGTCCCGTCAATCAGCCTGGTGAGGTTCGGGAGCAGGTGTTCCGCATCATAGACAAAACACGTCTCATTCCAGGAGTGTTTTCCAGAGCAGTGGTCGGTGCGCATGAAGACCGGATAGCCGATCCTTTCACAAGCCGATTTCAGATCCTCAACGTCGAGAGGCCACCCGTCCCCATCGAGGAACTCCAAGCATTTCAGGGTATCGGTCGCGATCAGGATCGTTTTCGGCTTGCGGATGCCTTCAATGTTCTCGACTCTCGGCCACCAGTACAACATACTGGACCGCGATACAGTTTCATCCATCTCGATCTCCTAAAAATGCGCCGGGAGGGTGTCGAAAGGGTAGGGAAATTCCACCCTCCCGGCAAATGCAAGTGGAGTTATTTGCCCTTCTTACCACCCTTCTGACCCACGGGTTTCGTACCACCACCCTTTGGCGTTGGCTTCAGCCTTCCTGTTCTACACATGGTCTCTTCACCACCTTTCCGAATCATCACTTCCTTGTACCCAATCTCACCACCGCTCTCCATGATCGCCTGCCGCAACATTCTCGATCCTCCCTACGGTGTAACTTTCCGCAAGGGTAACACATTATCAATCTTGTCAGCAACTGGGTCCAGCGCGCGAGGGAAGGGCAGGATATCGGCTCCCGAATCGACCCCACACATAGCCTCTTCTGCGCTCCGCTCCATGGACCTGGCTATGTTATCCAACCCGTACCGGAATCTTGGCTTGCGCTCACTCCCGAAACTCAGATGGACCAGACGGCCATTGGTTTCGGGTGTCCATGCCACACTCGCGCCGGTCTTCAATGTCAAGGCCCGCTCCAATTCTTCCGTGACTTCCTGTGTAACGATTCGTATCATCTAAATCCTCATTTTTATACGTTCTGTAATCTATGCTCCATATTTCAGAACATTAGAGGGAAGAGAGGATGCGACCGTCGTCGAGGTCCATCGTCCTCATCGTCCTCATTATCCCCGCCGTAACTATAGCTGCTATACTCGAAGCTCTGACTGGTTCCATCTCGCTCTCCGGTTATTTCCACCACTGTTTTATCACTTGATCCTCGATTCCAAAATGCTCCGCCCCACCCGCCGGACCTTGGATCGCTTGGGCTTGTAGCGCCTTGACTTAGATGTTCCCGCAACGCTTTTTCCCAGTCCTCTCTCGATTCATTGCCAACAATAACAGAGAGGAAGCCAGGCCCACCCCCCGGTTCGCCATGACCATCTACCTTAACTGTACCCCTCGCATCCGGGACTACGATGGTACACCCCGAACCTTGGGCCGTATCAGCGTGGTGAGGCAATCGAGCCACGATGAACATCAGTCCCACGATTGTCAGTGAACAGACGACAACGAGGATCAGATCGCACAACAGATAATGATCCGTAATGAAATTATCCAACCTTTGATGGTCATCGAGGAAGTCATCTATTCGTCTCATTGTTGATCTCCTTTGGGTATAGCCGTATACGGCCTTTTTCTTTTCGTCCCTCGATCCCTCTCACATTGCCTCTGCGTACCCATTGCCCCATGATGGAATAGGCCGAAGTGTCATTGTGGTAATGGTGCGTGATTTTCTTCATCGCTTCCGCCAATAATATACCAGGTTCATTCTCTACCACACGGCGAAGAGAGTCACAGGTCAGCCGAAACCCGGACACGAAATCGGAACGGTTATTCCCTGCCGGTGCATAGTATTTTTGCTCCTCTCTCAAACACTCTCGGAGCCATTCGCTCCTCGCGCCTTCCATCTTTCGCGGCATAACGGCAACCTGGACCCGGTCACTGACATAGAAGACTCCAAGCCCCATTGAAATCGCATCACAAATTCTCCTCGCCTTACTCCCACTTATGTGGGTAGGATATGGGATGGCGATGCTCGTATATTCGGCCCAAGTCTGCCAAGATCGAGCCTGATTTATGAGCCGGGTCGAGAAACATGTTTTAACTTCCACAACGTGCAGCTCGCCGTGTAAGTCCGCCACAATATCCGCTCTTGGTCCACTGTAGCGACTGCACTTAACTTCTTGATACACGGTCCAGCCCAGGTCACGGAAATGCGCGACCACGACGCGAGCAAGGTCTTCCTCTGAAATGGGTCTCGTCATTGGATTATTATGGTATGATCCGGTGTTCCTGATCCGGGTCCTCCAACTCCTGTTCCGGCTCCGTCATATGAATCAGTCCTCGCCACCATGCCTCGCCGGTCAAATCCGGTATCTCGTCCACGGTTCTGAACACGACCTTCCCACACTCCTTGGCAACACGCAATTCCAGGTCAGCTCCTGGCGATGGGGCCATGTAAAGGATTGCGTCACACCTCGCCAAGTATTGCTTGTCCAGTTCGATCCAGACTTGGTATGGGATCTCTGTCCGCGTCTGTTCCTTATTGTACTCGTGTGGGTAATGGGACAGGTGAGGGCAGATCGGATAATGGCCCTTCGCGAGAATCGCCAGGAACATGTCCATGGCCTTGCGCGTATTGGCCTCACGCTCCTCGAGAGTAGGCGCGGAATAAGGCCCGGCAATGAAGATGACCAGTGGTCTGTCGCCACGTTCATTTAGCGGGACCTGTATGACCACGACGTCACCCCTTTTGACATGAATGGGCCCTGTCTCCAGCACGGGACCTGGCAGTGGATTCTCGTTATCGTCTCTGCAAAAATAGGCGATCTTCTCCGTACGATAGTGGACAACGGCGGTGTGAATACGTGGCATTATTCATTTACCTCCATGCTTCGCAAATTCCACGATCTTGCTTGTTGATAGATATGGGGCACGAGACGCTATAATCTCCACCCGCCCGCCATAGCCTTCAACGAGCTGGCGCTCGTCCTGATTGATCGTGTCCAACGTATAATCGCCACCCTTCACATAGATGTCGGGCATGAAGGCCCGGAGTGGATCCAGTGCGTCCTCCCCGATGGCCACCACCGCATCGACCGGCTTGAGCGCCATGACAACTGAGGCTCTGTGTGCGAATGCCTGGATGGGTCGGCCAGGTCCCTTGAGATGGCGCACCGCCTCGTCGTCGTTGATGCCTACAAGTAGAAAGCAATCCGGGTGCCTGGCCTTGATGTCGATCAGATAGTCAACGTGGCCCGCATGGATAATGTCAAAACAGCCGTTGGTCCACGCGATCTCTTTGCCCTCGAAACATGCGTTGATAAGGTCGCTTCGGCCTTGCCCCTCCATGCGCGCGAGCCAGTCTATGACCGTCGCGGATCTTGTGTCAGGACCGATGATCATCGAATTATTCTTCATTCTCGTCCTCCAATTCCTTACATCCAGCCTCGACAATCTCGCGAGTTTCCGCGTAGATCTTGTACAGGTCCGCATTGGTAAGGCCGTACCGCTCCCGGAGCACCCGCGTGGTGCTCTCGTCACGGCCCCTCTCCATGGCAAGATAAATCTCCACGTCGCGGTGGAGATCCCGTACCGTGGCTTTGCCTGGTATAGCAATCGTCCTGCCCGCAAAAGTGTCACAAATCAGACTGAGAACCGTTGGCCTATCATGGAGCAGGTGGCACAGGGCAGGGAAATTCTGCAAACCCCCGTGCCGCCTCGCTGCGAGCAGAAACATCACCACGCCACGCGATACTAGTTGGTCATCCATATGGGAAGTCCTTAATTCACGTAGTCACGCCTAACCGCTACAACTGCAAATATTTATTACAAATCGGAACTTAACGAATCATATCTGTTTCGGACACTGGTCTTGATACGTCCAAACTTACGCCAATCATCCTTGCTCCATGATGCCTAAAATGAGTTCGGCTTCCTTAATGAGGTCCTCCATTGCGAGCCACAGGCCATCCGCGATCGATCCCACTCCGCCACCTGCGCAATTCTGCTTTAATTTGAGGCAACACCCGATCAAGTGCTTGAGCTCGGTAGCTGCCTGAAGCCTCTCCACCACGCTCTTGAGGTCGCGAGCAAGATCTGGGTTGTCAGCCCGTACGGAGTCTGCATAAGCTAGAGTAGCCGCGATAGCGTGAGGGTCCTCATCGAGTCTCAGGACGAAATAGACCGCTTTGGGATCGGTTGGAGTTCCGTCCGCCTTCGTTACGATGTACTTTCTGGGTCTGAATCCTCCTCGCATATACCCAGGGACCGACGGGTCAAGCGCTGGCTTTCGCGGTGGGCGAGCCTTCGCTTGTATCTTGTTGTCAGGGTTTGGAGCGGTCGTTTGATCCGTCTGGGAATTGCCGGGGATTGCGTCTACCTTTTTTTCTGGCATCAGTGTTCCTTTTTTTTGCTCTTTCAAGTCTATTTCACGGCGTGCACCAGTCCATTCCTGTTAGTGATCTAAATCCCAGCCTGTGCATTACAGTTATCCGTACTCCGAGTCCGTTCCATGACCTCTGTCAAGGGCCTGAGCCTTGTTAATCTTTCCAGTTTCGCCACATAGATATCGAGTGCTTTGACCGCGTTTCGCAGCGCATCGTCCATGTCCTGCTTGACCAAATATCGTTCCCGGCCCTTGAGTACCAGGTCCCGGAACAGGATCTCGTGAGCCTTATGGGTTGCGAGACCGGACAGGATCGCGTCACCTTCGCGCCTGGTCTTGCCGATATGCTCAGCCGGGACCTGGATCGCAAATACCCGCTCCGTCATGTCGCCAGCCGTATTGATGGTTCTTTCGTTGGGACCAAGCGAGAACGAAACCATGATGTTGTTGTTCAGTCCCATCTGCTCCAGTCTTCCCATAAAGGTCTCGATAAAATCATCGAATTGCTTCAGTGTGGTCTTCATTTCTTTCATCCGCGTCCTCCACGTGACTGATCCAAATCGTCACGTGCGGTTTCTCACCGTTGCACGTGAAACGTTTCCCCGATCCTATCCTGGAGGGGCCGATGACCAGGCGGTCATCTGCGATTATGATGTCATTCAACAGATCGACGGCGGCTTTGCGATAATTGTCATAGTCGCCATAATCGTGTCGGGTAGGATATGGAGAGTTGTCTCCCGGTTTCCGGTCCAATACGATTTCCACGTCTACAAGGACCGGCTTGTCAATAGGCAGCAAGGTTCCGTCAGGGTCAAGCCTTGGCCTTGAGTAGATGATGAACCGGCGTGCGGCGGTCCTGAATTGCGAGTACCGCTTGGGGGATACCCGTTTCTTGCCACGTTGAGCCAGCGGCGCTTGCCAGGGCGCGGGTTCCAGAGGTATGTCCATCCTAATCATCGGCCCCCTCCGATTAGGGTTAGTATTGCGCACGGTTTACTTGGCGCTGTCAGGCGCGTAATTCGTTGCGAGCTGCTGAATGAACTTGATGGCCCAGGCTACGCCACCCGCAATGGCAGCGGCAATCAGCTTTTCAACGGAATCGCCGAGCATATCGCCAAGCACTGGATTCAGGTCGATTTGCTGTACAATGTCTGGGATTCCGGTCAACAATACAACCGTCGCGCCCAAGAAGGCATACACGCCGCGTCGCCACGCCTTGCCTAGACCGAGGCGGTCGATCTGTCCTGCCGGTGCATTCGAGTCTAGCATTTCGGTGCTCCTTATCGTTACCGGGAAACCCGGATTGTAATCCCTCTAGGATCGTCGTTCTCTTGAACAATAAAGGTATGATTCCGCAACACCGCGTTGAATCTATCCTCCGCAATGAAGACGGAGCCGCCTCTGGCCTCCACCAAGCACACAACTGTCGCGGCCAAACAGTCCCTATCCGCTTCGAGCACCTTGATTCTACGCTCGGCAGTGGCCAACAGGTCCACGGTTTCCGTATCGATCATTGTTTCTCCAGCGTGACTCGTTTGAGCCATCCCTTCAGGTACTTGGCATTGATGGGCCTATCCTCCACTCGCTCGATGTAGTGCATCCCCTGTAGCACGTTCATAATAGTCACGGTGGCCCTGACTTCCGATTCATCCAGCGCGTTCGCGCGTTCCTCGGTAATTCGTCCAACAACTCCGTCTATATTCAGAGGCTCAGATGCGAATAGGTTCATCGCGCGTTGCAAGAAGGAAACGGAACGGTGGACGCCGAGATTGACCGCGCTATCGAGTAATTCCTCCGCTATCGGATCAGGCATAAAATCGCCACGAAACCTGGACCAGAACTCGGAGCGATAGAACGAGGATACCTGGGCCTGAAGGTCCTCGTTGTTATCTAATCTCACATTGAGTACCTTTACCCATTCCCGGGTATTGTATTCTGCTCTCACATCCATCTTGACCTTATCGACAATCTGCCATCCCTGCCAGTAGGGATGGAATCGCCTCGCAATACCACGATACGTCTCGCCCCCCGTGTCGTCAGGATCGTTCGAGTACCCGCCTTCCAAAGCGAGCACGGAATTCAAGGCACGGTCATAAGCGGTCTTGCTCACTGCACGGCCTCCCGGTTGAGGATTACCCGTTGCTCAGGCTCCGCATATGCGGACCCCACCTTTCGCTGCATATCAGAAATCGCATACAAGATTCGATCCACCGTGAGAGGGGGAAGATCGGCCCCGTACTGGCCACTATACTGGAGGCTGAGCATGACCGGGTTCACCAGGGCGTAATCTGCCACCGTGAGGAGATCGGCGACCCAACCGGCCCTTTGTGTCATCAAGTTATCGCCAAACAAATGCCCGAATCGTTCCACGGATGCCTTTAGATGGTCGGTCAACTGGACCTCGCTATCCGATCTCACAGCCTCACTGTCCTCAATTATGGATTCGTCGTAGATTTCGCAACTCTCCCCACATTCACGTAGGAGAGATATCGCTTTCCGGCCTATGCTCCTCCATAGGTATGCAGACACGTTCTGGTCAGGATCCAGGTTTCCAGCCCGGAACCAGGCGAGGCATTCGATCAGACATTCCTGCTCAATCTCGTCCCTGTGCGGACTCGTTCGATTCGACCACCGCAAGCGATTGAGCACTTTGCTCACCACCAGCGCCGCCTGCCGGACATATCCGTCCTCATCGCCGATTCGGATCGCTTTGGTCAGCGCCTCTTTATCATACCGTGTGTGGGCGTCGGTACATTTTGAGTATTCCATGATCTGGCCTCATCCCTTCAAGTTCTCCATAAGCCTGGTAATCGTCTGGCGCTCCAGGACCGAACACGTATACGGCCTTGGCAATCTCGCGGAACCCAGCCTGGATCGCCTCATTCCCAGTGATACGAGCAACGTCAATATAGTTGCCCAAGCTTATGGCTGGATCGTATTCGGCAGTATATACCGCCAAGTATTTGCTCGGCTTGAGTATCCTGCGTATTTCGGCCAAGATCTGGCCGAGCACCGTTAGATAGCGAGGAGGGTTGAGCAATTCGAGCCGTGAACTTTTCTCATCCTCCATGTCACCACCTCTCAGGCGTGGAGGGGGCAAGTGCACAAAGACAAGATCGGCCAGCTCCGAGTCTGATTCCAGAGCGACGGCATCCACTTGTTCGACATCTTTGTGACGCGGCTCGATATCGGAACCTGCGGCCAATCGCTTGAGGACACGGGCAACGTCCAGAACGGTCCCTGACCCCGCCAGAGGATCGACCACAACATCCCCTTCACACGTGTACCGGCGTATTACCTGCTCTACGACGCCAATGGGCGTCGCGTAAGGCCACGACTGGTCACCGGCGTAGACGAGCACCGGGTCATGCCGCCACACGGAGGATAGGCACACACCGCCCAGTTGCAAGCCCATAGCCCTGGCCCGTTGTTCCAATAGCCGATCCCCTTCCCGGATCGCTTTTTCTGCAGCCTCTAGCTTCCGAGCCATCGTTTCGTTTTGTTCCCGCAACGCCTCCAGTTCCCTCTTCGTTTCCTTATAGTCTTTCGGCTCCACCTCAATTTCTTTGGGAGGCACGGACCGGAGGGTTCGGATCGCGGCGTCTCGTTCCCAAAGTAGATTCTGGAGTTCCTTGTTCCGTTTCTCGACCTCAACAGCATTCTGCCGAACCGCCTGGAGTTCTCGCACCGTGAGGTCGTGTAGCGTCTTCAAGCCTACTCCAGGCACGTCAACTGGTTCCCCAGCCAGTAGTTTTTGCTGTACCTCTGGGGGCCAATACGCTGTGACCAGCTCATAGATAGCGCATAGTCCCTGCCCGAACACTGTCTTTACGCGTGTGCACAATTCCTCATTCGCAGCGGCGGCCATCCAGCGCCTGGCCATGGTCTCAGGGATATCCGTCTGTTCCCGAACCCAGGCCCAGAAGGCGCCGACACCATAGGCGTTTGCGATAACCGTCTGAGCCTCGATCAGCAACTTGCCAGCCTGCATGACGCTCGATAGGGCTACCTCGGCCTGGAAATGGACTCGCTCCGCAATAGAGGCCAGGTATAGCGCATGATCCGTCGATATACCGTAGGAGCTGATGGGTCGAGTATCTTCCAGTGCAACCGTTCCAGCACCGGTTATCTCTACTGGTTTCACGGCGATAAGGCTTCCTTTTCTAGTCTTGGCCATCTTGACGGCCTTTTCAACCGTCTCTCCGATCTCGCCATGGCCTTCAATGGTAACCTCAATGCCGTCTCTCGCAGCTCCTTCGACCAATTCCATAGCCGCATCTTCAATGTTTTCATCTATCAATGCCGTGTCTTTCATAATCGACCTCTATCCAAGGATTTGTGACGGTTGAGGCCTGAACTCGCAATTTTTCAGGTTCACTCGTTCCAGCGTTCCATCCGCACCGATCACGATGACGTAAGGCCCGTCAAAATCAATGATCTGACGGAGCACCTTCGAGCCGTCGGGTTCCACGACCCAGCATTCAGTCGCTTGTAACATCGGCCTTGCCTTTCTTTCTCCCATAGCCCCTAACAGCTGGTAGTTCCGGATCCTGAACCGGGTCCTGGACTGGTTCTTTTTCAGGACCCAACGTCGGGATGGCCGAATCCAGGTCCAGTCTTGCATCACGTTCGGCCAGTTCTCTAGCTCCCTCGGCTTTTCTCGCCTTTTCCCTCTGCGCGACCTGGGCGGCTTGCTCGACCACTTTGACCGATCGCTCTAGGTTCGCCGGGAATGCGATCTCTACAGGATCCTCGCCATGCTCGAACCATATGCGCAGTCCGTAATGCGTCAACTCTGTATGAATACCTGGTCCAAGTGACCTGAAGTAGGCGCAGAGATCGTAGATTGTAGGAATTCGAATAGAGGCTACCGGCTTGACCGTGTATCCTGCCAAGTTCGCGTCGTCATAGCTCAGCTCGAATTCCTTCCCGTACTCGTGCGCCATAACGATTCGGAACTCCTTCGATCCATCCACTCTCGTGTAAAATGGGTTTTCTGGGTCGAAACAATGGAGGATTCGGTATGGCTTCTTTCTCCACTCTCCTGTTTCGATACGGATCACTTGGACCGGCCCGATCGGATCCTCGCGAGGTGGCAGGAGCAGGGCCATTTCTCCAGCGCTCGACTCCATTGGAAAACCACTTTCGGCCAACGCGATCAGATCGTCCCTAAACCTCCGTAAGATCATTCGTTCCATCACTTCACCTCAAGTACATGGTTGATATACTCGGCTTCTCGCTCGTCCTTACGTAGTTCAAAGAACAGGTCGGCACATGCGAGCACGTCGTAGAGACCCTGGTGTGCATTGGGAAACTCGCGCCCCGTGAAGAATTGGTACGCTTCTTCGAGTTTCGGCCACTTGTGTCCTGTCCCATCCGGGAACGGGATCCGGCAAATATCCGCGCTTCGTTTCATCGTGCAATAGGATGGTCCGTCCGTTACGGCTCTCAGACCTATCAAGTTGCCGATCCTCGTTACGGCTGTGTCAATAACGGCGAGATCAAATCTAACGTTGTGCGCAATCGTAAGCCTGGCCGCAATCGACATGCCGTTCAGGATGGCAAGGCATTGGCAGGGAGGCATTCCGTACTCTGCGCACATCTCATTGGTGATCCCATGCACGGATTGGGCTTCAGGCTCAATGCGCCATCCCTCTGGCCTGGGACACGTCACCAGTGTGCTAATTGCCTGGACCAGTCGCTTGTTCTCGGTAAACAGCGCTGCCGATAGTTCGATCATGTCTGGCTGGCATTCGTCGCTCGCAGGTCTCTCGAAATTGACCCTACCCGTGGTTTCTGTGTCGATGAACAGGAACATGTCAGTAACCTTTCCGCATATCCGGACCTGTACAGTTCAGGATTTTCCAATAATTACTCCCCATACGGGATAGGAGTGATGCGTTCCGGATCCACGCCCCCTCTTGTCGTGGATGGGACAATGGCCCGCCCTGGGTTCCTCCGATAAGGTCTTTTTTGCTTATATTGAACACGAGCACGCACGGGACTTCGTTGCCCAAGGCGTAATCGGTTACATCGTAGAGAAGGCTCTCAATTCTCTCGTGCGCATTGCTCCATGTCTGGGACCGGCCAATATCATCAAAGACGAGCGCGTCTGATCCGTATATTTGGTCGATCAAGTCCCTGCGCTTATGCTCATCCCCAGTTCCGAAGATTAGGTCCCGAATGGTCCTGGTACCATTCAGCCATAGGGCGATTTGCCAATAGGGATGGGCAATGGCCATTTGACCCGCAGCGTACACCGCCGCCGTGGTCTTTCCGATACCAGGAGGTCCACACAAGACAAGGCCGCATGGACGGGATTGGAGATCCCGGAGCCAGTCCTTCACTGCCTGGAACGGGGGCTTGGTCTGATCCAGTGTTGCTGGTCTCCAGATTGCATCCTTGTATTTGGCGAGCACCTGAGCGTCGATTCTTTTGAGCGCAAGCACACGGTTCCTTTCCACGGCGCAATGGCATGGCCTCGCGCCACAAGGCCCGATTACATGCCCGTACCCATCACAGTCTGGGCACACCGGATCCGCGTCCTGACTTTGAGCGGCAAGAATGTGGGTCCGGAGCTGCTCAATGGCTGTGGTGACGTCTATTTGGGTCATGGCATTCATGTCAGTCCTCGTACCACGAAGGATCATCCGGCGGTGTTTCCGCAGGGCCATAACCCGGTTTCTGCTGCCACACAGCCTGTGCGCACCGCGCTTTCCGGTAATCAGCCGTGATATCGGCCTGGTGTGCTTTGAAATAAGCAATGTTCTCCAGCACTTTTGCGCCGTGGAATCTATGCGTACACGCGAAGCGGAGGATCTCGCACAGTTCATCGACCGATGGCGCGTACCGCCCATGGACCAGTGCTTGCACAATAGCCGTTGCCTCACCTGCGAGTCGCGGCGATACTTCCGGTTCCACGCCGAGGGCCGGTAGGTACTCGCGGCGCAAATTGATCCAAGTATCGAGCAAATCGCATTGGTTTTGTTCCATGGAAAACAGCCTCCACTGCTGGTTTTGTGCTTCTTTTTTTCTTTCTTTTTTTCCAACCTTTTTTTCTTTCTTTTTTTCTTCTAGAAGAGAAAGAGAAAGAGAAAGAGATTTTTTGGAAGGGGGTGTGGGGGGAACCTTTTTTGCTGGCTTTGATCCATGGATCGCGGTGAGCCATGGATCAAAATGATCCATGACAACTGATTCACCAGTAACGCATAGATCAGATTTATCACGACTTACGGCGCTTTGTTCGTCTTGATTCTCAGGTTCTGATTGGCTATTGGGTGGATCGCTTTGAGCCATTTTTGCTGGCTTTGATCCATGGATCGCGGTGAGCCATGGATCAAAATGATCCATGACAACTGATTCACCAGTAACGCATAGATCAGATTTATCACGACTTACGGCGCTTTGTTCGTCTTGATTCTCAGGTTCTGATTGGCTATTGGGTGGATCGCTTTGAGCCATTTTCGTTGACACTGGAGCGTAGAAGTGAGCGAATCGTTTTGATCCATCCACTTGGTAGGTACGTGGCTTGGGCTTGATTGGAATCGGAGAGTTTAGATAGCCTCGAGACCGAAGCCGGTTACAGGCATCTCGGACCCGGCATCTCGTGAGTTTGGTCTCTCTGGATAGCCTGGATATGTTCGGGGTCTCCGATACGCCATGGGAGATCAGGGCGAAAAACACCTTGATCTCGTTTACGGTAACTCTCTCTTCTCTGACAAGTCTTTCCGTTAGTGTGAACGCTCTTTCATCCATACCGTTCCCTCGCGGCGCGGCTACCGCGCCATGCACTCAAGATCTTGTTATGTCCCTGACTCTGCTTCTTTCCCCTTCTTTGTCAGGTCAATGTCACCATCCGACATATGGGCCTCCATTTCGAGTTCTGCTTCCCTGGAGGCAGACACAATCTTTTTCACCGTTCTGATCCATACCCGCTTTCCATCCAGAAACCGGGTTATGGCTCGGCGGGATACTCCGGACCGCTTCGAAAGTTCAAAACAGTTCAGGACATTGTTTTGGATCAAGTCCTGAACGTAACGTCTTGGATCAATGTTTCGTTTGGTATACATCTCACCACCTTTTCAGGCAGTATATACCTAATAAAGCATAAACGCAATCCCTGTGGAGCATTTTTTTGGTGTATCTTGATCGCATGTGTTGGATCTATATCGCCCCTCTTCATCCAGAGTCCCCACCAGTTCCATGTACGGGCTTGGTTCCACAGGGACCGGATATCCGCCTGGAAACTTCTCTTTCTCCCTGACCCTACATAGGACCAAAGCATGTCGAGCACGGCTCGCGCCCACGTAGAAGATCCGCAATTCCTCTCGCGCATTTGAAATACCCAGCTCCTTGGGCATCTCGTTTTTTTCAAGACCCAGTAGGTAGACCACGTCGTATTCCAGGCCTTTGACCCCGTGGATCGACGAGCAGACCACGGCGTCCGCGCCTTCCATGAAGTCCTGTGGCTTGCATGTGTCGATGAAATGGACGAGGCTTGCCAACGTCACGGTTTCACGTTGCATACCCCGTACGGACTTGAGCCAAGCGATCCAGTACCTGGACATGGCGGTCCGTAATGGCTCGGAGAACCTAGCTCCCGTCTGTCCCGAAACTAGGGCCTTAGCTTTCTCTATGGACTCCTGGACACGATCCGCGCCTTCCGGTGGGACAGGCCCATCCATCAGGGCTAACAAGTCCCGCCACGGTGACCTTGTCGCGCACGACAGGACGGGCAAGAGCCGGATCATACTGATCCTTTGCTCCATGGATCGCAGCCTCAGCTCGTTCACCTCTTCTTCAGGCGCTCCGAGGCTTGTAGCGGCGTGTAAGAGGAGTGGTCCGTCTGGCCTACTCAAGGCACGTAGCACGGCCAGGGTGTCGGCAAACGGCTTTTCTCGCGCCATCGTGATCGTCTCGTTGGGAGACTCGACCGGAATTCCCTTCTCCACTAGTACCCGTGCCACCGTTGCGTATCGTCCGTGCCTACGCGCGATCACAGCAATGCCACCAAGCTCTTGGCCAGCCGCGATCCTGTCCACGATGTCGGTTGATATCCAGTCCGCTTCCGTCCCCTCGTTCGCGCATTCGATCATTTGGACCGTTCCAACGCGTTCAACGGCCTGGCACTTGCCTGGGAAAATCCGGTTCAAGAGATCGATGATCCCGTTTCCAGACCTGAAATTGATGCTCAACTGGTAGTAGTCGAATCCCTGACTCTTCAGGCTAGACTCGCACCAGATTGGGACAGCGCCACGAAACGAGTAAATGGACTGATCGGGATCGCCAACCGCTGAAATCGTTTTCGCAAAGGTGGCGAAGGCCTCAATGGTCATGCGTTCCTGGTGACCCACGTCCTGGATCTCGTCCACGACGATATGGGAGGGCCGGTACTCGCAATCAGGCCTGCGGAGAATCTGTGAGGCAGCCCGCATCACAAATTCGTAATCCACGACGTTTTGCGCGATCAAACGATGTGTCCACATCGTCTCGAAGTCTCGATCCCATTCAAGCCGCTTCGCGAGTTTCGGGACACTATCCTTGTAGCCAAGGTCCGCGCCCAGTTGCTTGAGCTGATGACCGAGCGTACAGGATAGGATATCCCGTTCCGTCTTGCCGTCCGGGCGAGGCGCGACGGCAAAGTCTGGCTCCAGCCCATAGACCTTTGGCAGGAGCTTGAAGCGGCGCAAGGTCTCAATGCAATAGGCGTGGAACGTTCCGGCCCAAATCCGGTCCATATATGGGGCCAGAGCATCATCCTCAGCAATTCTCTGCTCCAGTTCGCGAGCCGCCCTATTGCTGAAGGTCAGGGCCACCAGTAGGGCAGGATCATGCTCAAATAGCCACTTGATCCGGCCCTTGAGCGTGTGGGTTTTACCCGATCCTGGGGGGGCGATAAGCACGGATCTTGCACTGGCGTTCTCTACAAAACGCTGTTGTTCCTCAGTGTACATTACTTGACCTTTTCTATCTTGTCTGAGCTTGAATCCCTTGCCAGACTATCAAGCCATGCGTCAATGTCACTTTTCCGGTACCGAACGCACCTATGGGACAGGCGCAGAAAGCGCGGGCCTGTGCCCGCCTGCCGCCGTTGCTGCAAAAACCGGGGCGTCGTTCCGATAATCCGTGCAACCTCTCTCTCGTTTAGAAGAACCTCGATGTGATTCATAATTCACATAACCTCCAAGCCTGATGTCTATTCGGATGGAGAGGGCAGTTCTCCGGATGCGTTCATCCACAAACGGCCCTCTCCACGTCCATCCTACTCCTTGTTTACCTCTCCCGTCATCGTGAAATGGTGGAATCGGTCCGCCAATCCGGTCACCCACTTCACCACTTTTCCGTCTGGTATACGTGCGCCCGAATCGTCAGTGAATCCTCGCGCCGTCAGTACGGCTACGGCGTTCGTCAACGCGTTCATGCGCGAGATCCGCGTCGCCTTTACCTCATCGCTCTCGCGTCCGTTGCTGCTCGTCATGGCCGGAGCCTGGTCCGATGGGGGCCAACCGTTGCCAGATCCTTCGGTCGTACCCCCATTACCCGTTGGCTGGATCTTGGTAATGTTGACCTTTCCGCTGTCCGTGACTTTCGTCTCGAACTCGACCTCGTGTCCTGTGCCGATGGCCTTAACTACTTCGCACATTTTCTCGTTCCAGATCGTGTACCAGTCCTTATCGACTTGCACACGCAGGTACGGTTTGTCCTTGTACTTATTCTCTTCGATCCTAATTAACGTTCCTCGCGTCATGGTTTTGTTCCTTTCGTTATGTTCGTCCCAGTAGCACCCTTTGGGCCACAGGGACCGTCTATAGCCCCGGTGTCCGGCCTCGAATTGCCATTGGTAGATACGGCTCATGCTTCCACCCACTGATTGTACGGTTCCATATCCACGATGTTCCATACGTTTGCATCGATCCTCACAGATGATAGCCCAGGCTCGGCAACGGCTTCCTCCACGAACACGTTGTCGAACCGGCCCGCTTCTACTGTCAGCAAATCCATTAGCCGCTGTCGAAACTCGCCCACGAGCAAGGTGAGATCTTTCAGGAAGAGGGGTTTCCATTCGGCCTTTGCTTTGGGCGCGAGGCCCATGGCCAGACAGGTCGCGAACACCAGTTGCTCGCTTGCGCTCATGGCGCTGTAGTCGATGAATCCTTTGTTCGGATCCCCGTTGATTTCCGAGATGAACGTGTCCCTTCTTTGCACCCCGATATCGCAGGTATCGGTCCCCTCGGTGTAGAACCGAACCGCAAACGTGGTCCCGACAAACCCCGCTTTCTGCAAGAGATTCGACACGTCCGCTACCAATGGACTGATGGCCGCTTCCAACAGCTCTCGCATCAAACCTTTTGGCCCTACAAATTCCATCATTTCCTCTGCAATCTTGGCCCACCGTTCCTCAACCGTTTTTTCGGCGTTCAGCCTCAGCATGTCCTTCTCCCCCTTCTCTCGCTCTATTTGCTGTTCCAAACATTCCCGCCATGCCTCGAGCTCCGTCTCGACGGCTCCCAGTTCCGCTTCCAGCGGCCCCTCCTGTAGATCTGGAAAGTCCGCAATGATGGCCGAGAGTCGGTTAAGTTCTGCCCTTATCTCCTCCTGACGTTTCTCCTGGTGCGCCAAGTCATTCCTATACACGGCCAAGTCTTGCTCGTGCTGGTGGATCAAATCACGAATGGTCTCCGCCTCGTTGAGCAGTGCCTTTTCGGTCTCCATTTCGGTTTCGATGCGATCGATTTCTATGTCAATTCCATCCGAGTCTTTTGCTATGGCCGCCAGTTGTTCACGGAGACCCGCAATCCTTTGCTCTTCACGCGCCATAGTTTCCAGGCGATCCCTGTTCCGCTCCTTTATCCTGGTAATTTCGGAGCGGAGGTCCGAGGCTCGTTTGGTAAGCGACTCGATTTGCGCAGCAACCTGAACTCGTTGTCTGATCTCCGATTCCAGATGCTCGATCCTCTGTTCGAGCATGATCTGTTCATCTCCCTTTGCTTTTCTGCGATCGCGAAAGTCCCCCACGGATCCACAGGCCCCGCACTCGGTATCGGACACGAATTCCAGGACAGCCATGGCGAACCTTAACTCGAGTTCGCAACCCATTCTTTGGGCCTTGAGGTCCTCCAGGGAATCCGCGGCCCCACGCGCCTCTCGAAGCTGTGTCTCCACTCGCTCCAGTTCAGCTTCCTTGGCCACAATATCGGACAGTGGAACGAGTCCCCGCTCCAGGCGGGAGTATTCCTCTTCCGCTTCCCGGATGGATTGCTGGATGCCCGCCCTGAACTCACTCCGCTCCCTTGCCGCGTCCCGCTGCGCCTCGATCCTGTTCCAGGCCGATTCCAGATCCTTCAGTCGGCTCTCGGCGTCTCCGATCTCGGCAAGCCGCTCCCGGAGCATGGCAATACTATGCTCGGTTTCAAGAATGTCGGCCATCGTGGGTTCGTTAGGCTCCGCAAGACCGCTCGCGATCTCATCGCGCCTGACAATCATGTCTTGCTGCGCCTCAAGGCTGGCCTGGAGTGTGGCGAGTCTAGCCTTTATCTCGTCACGCTGCTTTGCCAACTGGTCAATCTTGACCCGTACGCCATTTGCGCCACCTGCCACAGGGGTAGTCGTCATTACGATGGAGCGCATGATTTCCTGCACGGCCTTCGTCTTGTTTCGGGCAGATTGCACAGCCTTGTTCTTTTCGTCCCGAAGCGTAGTTTCCAGCGTTGTCAGGCGCTCGAAGGGCGAGCCGGTGGCCCCGTGGAACCGGGACAGGATGGCGAAACGACGGTTGAGGATTTCTGTCTTTGTGTAATCCTCTTCCGGGAGGGCCTCGGTTAGATTCGTGAATTTCTCCACGAAACGGCCAAGCATGTCGGCCACCGTAGTTTCGTCAGGGGAAAAGAGGGAGAGAAGCCACCGCTTGCGCTCCGTTGCGGAGCACTCATAGAGCGACTTGAAACTTAGACCGGGCTTGAACCCGGCCAGTTTGCTTTCCGCGATCGCTTGACCGTCGGCCACCTTGACCTTCTGCCCGTTGATCGCAATTTCCTTCTGTGGACTCTTCCGAGCGTTCCAAGAACGCTCGAGAGTCCATGTCCCATCCCCGTCCTGGAACTGGCCGAGGACCATAACCTCGCCGGTGGGCGAGAACCGGAACAAGTCGCTTTCGCTACCCACCGGCGCATCAACCCCGCCCGTAGCAAGGGCCTTCGCCATTTCAATCACGCCCGATTTTCCGCACCGATTCGTGCCGATTATTAGGATCGGCTTCGTTGCATCCACCACTACCGGGCGCAGCGCCTTAAAGCCCTCGTACTGCAGTCTCGTGAGTTTCATACCGTGTCTCCTTTCGTGGACTTGATAATGACAGTATACACAAATAGACAGGAAGTGCAAGGGATACCGTACATATTGTGGAACAAAAACAGTCGTATTTGCGCAAGAATAGATTCTTGGCAATAGGACTTGAGTGTTGTAAGTTCAGTAGGTGAAGTGAGTTAGGTCAATGCACGCTTTCGTGGAGTGGTTCTACCGGCGCGAATAGGCTGCGTAGGCTCTGACCAGGGTCCTGAGCCTGTGTGGAAGCGAGATCTTCAGGCTCTAATACGGCCCTATCGGGACGAGCAACAATCACCGGAACCTCATCAACGGTGTCTTTGAACGGGATCAGGCTTTGATTCATGCTCAAGTTGCCGAGCTGGCTCAACGCGTGGCGGAGCCTTGCTCGCGTATGAGCCGTCAACGGGTCCTGGGGCTTTGTCTTTGCCTGGTCTTCTTCTCCTGGTAGCGGTAGTTCATCGAGTCTCAAGAGTTTTACCACCCTGTCCTGGGCGTCGAGAGCGGCCCGGTAATCGCCGTCACTCATCGCTCGTTCGTAGACCTTCTTATACCTGGATACCGAGCGGACCAGTTCTTTCGCCCTATCCTCAATGGCCCGGACGCTCAAGATCCGATATGCCATGCGGACGTACTTCCATACCTGGTTAGGACTTACATTCCACCGTTTCGATAATTGGGTGACCAGCACCTGATCAGGCCTGTCTCCCAATAGCGACAGAACCTCTGCGGCTCGTTCGAGCGCCTTACTCTTGTTCCATCCTTCAGCGGGCATATGGTCCCCCTCCATTCCTATCGTGACGCAGTAGCCATGGATTCCTGGATTTTTCCGACATTCGTTTTTATTTCATCAACACTGATTTCAATGCTTTTGAGCCTTGGTTCAAGCACTTCCGAGTAGTGCTTGATCGCCACTTCCGCTTTCTCCTCTGCCACGGCGGTGATCCGCTCTGGCAATCCGAACAAAAAGAAGGTCCCAGCCAGGAGTAGTGCGGTCACTACTGTGGTCACGCCTTGATTCAGCCAGGCCTTGGTCTGGCTTCCGTTCCCGGCCATTTTCTCCGTCCAAATAGCCGTGCGCTCCAGCAAGTTCTTCATCTCGTCGAACTCTTTGCGTTCCTCGGCGGTCATGCGTTCTCTCCTATTGGGCTATCATACGTGGAATCCATTCCGTTCCTCTTATGCACCTAATACGGACCATGACGACAGGCTTTGGGGTTGGGCTTGGCGTCCCAACGGGGGTTGGGACAGCTGACGGTACAACTGTAGGCGTGCTGGTCGGTCTCATATATTCACACCTAACTAACTCCGATGTAGATCCATTGATTTCATGCACATGCGCTCCTGCTACCGTATACAACACCCCCTCTATAGTAAAGATACAATCGAGTCTCGTCCCAGGTTTGTCAACCCTTCCAAGTACAATATATGCCGACTCCTCTTCTATAGTTCCGGTACCATACCATATCACGGCATGTCCGGGCTGATTATCATAGGGATACCTCGACCATGAGATGCGATCCGTCACGAATTGCCCAGACGCATCATATACGGATATGGCGCCGATAGACAGCATTGGGATGGTCACCGGCGTGGCGGTAGGCGTAAACGTCGGCGTATGAGTAGGCGTGGGGGTCGGCGTATTTGTGGGAGGATCAGGTCCTATCGTAGCCGTCGCCGTATACGTCGAGGTGGGGGTCGGCGTATACGTATGCGTCGGGGTATGTGTATACGTCGGGGTGGGGGTCGGCGTATGAGTGGGCAGGGGTGTGGGCGATGGCGGTTCTGTTGGGATTGGGGTGATATCGGGCGGAGGGGTAGGCGCTTTGGTCGGCGTATGGGTATATGTGTGGGTCGGTGTGTGGGTTGGTGTATGGGTATATGTATGCGTAGGCGTGTGGGTATGTGTATACACGGGGGTCGGCGTATGAGTGGGCAGGGGTGTGGGCGATGGCGGTTCTGTTGGGATTGGGGTGATATCGGGCGGAGGGGTAGGCGCTTTGGTCGGCGTGTGAGTATGTGTATACGTCCAGGTGGGAGTTGGCGTGCGAGTGGGG
>CAZEMX010000009.1:0-40227 GCA_964513415.1 uncultured Nitrososphaerota archaeon | reverse complement strand
ATCGCATGCGCCACCATCTCCGCCGCCTCCACCTCGCCCGCGGGCGCCCTCTCCATGGCGCATCCCCAGAAGGTCAGCGCAAGCGGCGGGTCCGGCTGCCCCTCCAGGACGACGACCATCTCCGCCTCCCTGTCGGGGCCCTCTGGGGTGTACAGTGCTGCTATGATGCACCTGCAGATGAGGTCCATCCGGTTTGCCCCGGCGAGGGACTTCAAGGGGAAGTCGGGGGACGTCCGCCCCTCCGACGCCTTGAGGATAAAAGTTCTCCGCAACGGAGGCGGCCTCTAGCTGAGGGAGTCCGCCTTCCTTCTGTCGTCCTTTGCCCTTACCTTCACGACCCTCTTGCTGATCGCGCACTTGACGCAGTAGTTCTTGGTCACGATGCGCCTCATGATGAGGGCTCCCTGCTTCTGGAGGTCCCGCGCGAGCTGCGGCTCGACGAGCGAGACTGGCTTCGTCACCTTGATGACCTTGTCCCTTGGGCACCACGCCCCGCAAAGATCGCACTGAACCCTTCCCGACTGACCCTTTGCTCCCTTACTCCGACCGCGACTCTTACGCTTCTTTGGCAATTTAAGTCCTCCCAATTCCGATTATGTATCATTTAAAGAGGTAATCTACAATTTGACTTAATAAATTTATCATTTTGGCATGCTCGGTTCCCTCCGGGGCCGCCAGTCCAGTGCCCGCCAAGCTGCCGTGCCCTCAGCGCCCCCGCCCGCGCTATCCGACCATCGCCAGGAATGCCCCCGCGATCGCCATCGTCACCAGCCCCGTGGGCAGCCCCGCCTTGAGGAACTCGGTGAATGAGAACGTCTCACCCCTGCTCTCCGCGGCCTCCAGCACTATCACATTCGCGGCCGCCCCGAGCAGGGTCAGGTTCCCCGCGAGCGTGCTCCCCGCCGCTAGCGCCAGCCACTGCCCTGGGTCCGCGGCAGCTGCCCTGAAGACCGGGAGCATGAACGCCACGAACGGGACATTGGAGGTCACCTGGCTGACCGCAGCGCTCAGCCCGAATATCGAGGCGACCGACTGCCACCCGCTTGCGAAGAGCGTGGATGAGAACGGCTCGATCAGCCCCGCCACCAGCCCGCTCCTCTCGACCGCCCCCATCACGACGAACATCGAGGCGAAGAAGACGATCGTGCCCCAGTCGATCCCCTTGATCGCCCTCCGCCGGTCCCCGCTGATGAGAAGCGCGGCTGAGCCGCCGGCGAGCGCGGTCAGCGCTATTGGCCACCCCGTCAGGTCCGAGGTCACGAACCCTACCACTGCCGCCGCCCCTATGGCCCCCACCGCGCAGGCGCCCGCCCTGCTGGTCAGGTTCTCCCCCGCCTCAGGCAGGCTCGACCCGAACCTCCCTTTCATGTCCTTGCGGTATATTGCCCTCAGAATGATGTACTCCGCCGCCAGGCCAAGCGCCACCGGCACCGCCATCCTCCCCATGAATCCGAGCGTCCCTATCCCCGACTCGATCTTTATGAGCACGTTCTGCGGGTTGCCTATAGGCGTCAGGGCGCTGCCGATGTTCGACGAGAGCGCGACGGCGATCAGGTATGGCACCTTCCTCGCCCCCACGAGCGAGCATGCCGCAATCACGATGGGCGTCATCACGAGGACTACCGCGTCGTTCACAAGGAACGCTGACGCCACACCGACGAAGACGATGACGAGCAGGAGCATCCTCGACGGCCCCTTCGCCGCCCTGATGAACTTGACCGCGAGGAACTGCAGGAGGCCGGTCTGCACCATCACCTCCACCACTAGGAACATCCCGACGAGGAAGAGCATCACGTTGGAGTTGATCGCAGCGACCGCGTCGTCCAAGCTCATCAGCCCCATCCCGAGGAAGAGCATGGCTCCAATGAGCATAGCCATCCAGACCTCGACCCTATGCCTGCCAACCCTCCGCAGGACGATAAGCGCATAGACTAGGGCGAATATAGCAAGCGCCTCGAGCTGCACTGCCCCCCACTCCACAAGGCTCCCCCCGTCTGGCGGTCACAGTCAATGAACCCCGTCTCTGCGCGGTCACTAATGAACCTTGCCCATGCATGCCCGCCGCCGTCCGCGTTACCGCAGGGTTGATTTAGGGAGACCTCCATAGTAAAAGCCGGTGTCGATGTGATACACCGCATTCTGGTCCTGCTGGACTCGTCCTCTGTGAGTGAGGAGGCCCTCATGGAGGCGATGAAGATCGGCAAGATCTACCAGTCTACAATCATATGCATCCATCCCGTCGCGCGGCACGACCCATTGCAGGTGAAGGCGGGGCAGGATCTGGTCGCCCGCGCCGAGGGCTTCGTCAAGTCGGCCGGGCTGGGCTTCGACTTCAGGATAGTCGAGGACGACCCAGGCCCTGCGGTGGTGAAGGCGGCCTCGAGGCTCGACGCCGACCTTGTAGTGATGGGGAGCCTCGGCGAGGAGGGGCTTAAGAGGCAGGTAGTGTCGAGCGCGGTCGACTACGTCGTCAGGAAGGCGCCGTGCGACGTCCTTGTGGTCAAGAGCGACCGACCCGTCTTCTGAGCTTCCCGACCGGTGCCGCCTGCCGCCAAAAATTGGCTATGGCTTCATATGCTTGAATATTGCCCTCAGGTCGCCTTCCAGGAATGTGATGCTGCACTTACTGAAGATGCCATCCCTTCCCAAAACTGCATATGGGACTGCGCCGCCGTTTCTTGGGAACTGAACTGGCACGTGCTTCATCTCGCAGTATATGTGGCTGAATTTGCAGATCTGTATGAGATCAATGCGATCTTTCCATGCCTCGAAGGTTCCGCCAGCGCCAGTAACGCGGCCTATCTCTTTCGGGCCTATGTTGGGTATTCCCATGGCGTCCGTTGGGAGGAACGCGCGCCGTTCGCGGCAAAGCGACCCTCTCTAAAGGAGCATTACCGCGTTGTCTGGCGCTTTCATTATGAGCGGCTCCTTCTTGGGGAAGCCCCTGACATCGGCGCGAATCTATGGAAAACCGATGGTGCTGACCGATACGCTCAATAATTAATAGGGCGATAAACTAGTGACTCGCTTTATGTCCACATCCAAGGAGGATTCGGCATGAGTTCACCGCCGGGATCGAGCCCCCCCTCGGCAGGGGCACATGGCACCGCCGACGCACAGCAGGTGTCCGGCTACAGGGGCAGGGTCCTCGAGCTGATAAGGTCGCAGGGGCTGCAAGCCGGGGACAGGGTCCTCGCCAGGAACGCGCGCATCTCCGTCGAGGGGGTACTGATGCCCCGGTCGGAGCTGGAGGATGACCTCCACATCATAATCAAGCTCAAGGACGGCTACAACCTAGGCCTGTCCATCGAGGGGCTCACCGTCTCGAAGCTCCCCTCGGACGAAAGCTGCCAGCAGGAGCCGCCCGCACCCCAGGAGGGTAATGGCAAGCATGGACTCCCGAAGGTCTCGATAATCAGCACCGGGGGCACGATCGCCAGCAAGGTCGACTACAAGACCGGCGCCGTGAGCCCGGCCCTCTCGGCGAGGGACCTATACGACTCCGTCCCTGAGCTGGGTGAGGTCGCCGAGATAAGGACCGAGATCCTCTACAGCCTGCTCAGCGAGAACCTCTCGCCGTCGCACTGGAAGTCCATCGCCCAGTCCGTCGTGAAGCACATCAGGGAGGGCGCTGACGGCGTCGTGATAACGCACGGGACCGACACGATGGGGTACACCGCCGCGGCCCTCAGCTTCGCCCTGAGGAACCTGCCCGTCCCGGTCGTGCTGGTCGGCTCCCAGAGGTCCTCGGACAGGCCGTCCTCGGATGCCTGCCTCAACCTGAAGGGCGCGGTCGCCGTTGCCGCATCGGCGCCGTTCGCAGAGGTCTGCGTCCTGATGCACGAGGGCACCTCCGACGGCGAGCTCGCCGTCCACAGGGGAGCCCGCGTGAGGAAGTTCCACACGAGCCGGCGGGACGCCTTCCGGTCCGTCAACGCCGCCCCCCTTGCCAGAGTCTCAGACGGGAAGGTCGAGGCATTAGGCAGCTTCCGCCCAAGGTCGCCGGGGGCTGTGCCGGAGGCGAAGGCGAACTTCGACGAGGACGTCGTCCTGATAAAGTCGTTCCCGGGGATCCCGCCGGACATCTTCGACCCCATCATCCACCGCGACTTCCGGGGCATCGTCTTGGAGGGGACCGGGCTGGGGCACGTGCCGGAGAAGATCTTCCCGCAGCTTAGGCGGGCCATCCAGGCGGGGATGACCGTGGTGATGGCATCGCAGTGCATCTATGGCAGGGTCAACATGAACGTCTACAGCACCGGGAGGGAGCTTCTCAACATCGGCGTAATACCCGCGGGGGACATGCTGCCCGAGACCGCGCTGGTCAAGCTGATGTGGGTGCTGGGGCAGACCGATTCGAAGGAGAAGATACGTGAGCTCTTCCTGACCGATGTGGCGGGGGAGCTCTCAGAGAGGACAGAGTACGAAGGCGAGGAGGCGCGCGGAGATGGCCGGTGAGGGGAGCGGCAAGGGCGCCGCTGCAGGCGCAGGCCCCAAGGCCAGCGTGGCATCCGACGCCGCCCCGCCCAAGGGGGTCAAGGTCGGCATCGAGATCCACCAGCAGCTGGACACCGCCTGCAAGCTCTTCTGCGGCTGCCCAACGCGGCTCCGCGAGGATGCGCCGCACTACTCAATTGTGCGGAGGCTCAAGCCGACGTCGAGCGAGCTCGGGGGCATCGACAGGGCGGCGGTCTTCGAGGCCTTCAGGAGCCGCTCCTTCACATACCAGGGATACCGCGACAGCGTCTGCCTAGTCGAGCTGGACGAGGAGCCGCCGCACGGGATGAACGCGGAGGCCGTAAACGTGGCGCTTACAGTGGCCGCCATGGCCAACATGACCCCTGTCGACGAGGTGCACGTCATGCGCAAGCTCGTCATAGACGGCTCGAACACGACCGGCTTCCAGCGGACGGCGAAGGTCGCCTACGACGGGTGGATAATGGATGGCGATGACCGGATATCCGTCCAGTCGCTCTGCCTGGAGGAGGATGCCGCAAGGAAGGTCTCCGAGGACGCCGGCGGCATAACATACAGGCTGGACCGGCTCGGCATACCGCTCGTCGAGATCGCGACTGGGCCCGACATACGCAGCGGCGAGCAGGCAGCAAGGGTCGCCTTGGCGCTTGGCAGGCTCCTGAGGGCAACAGGCAAGATGAAGCGCGGCCTTGGCGCGATAAGGCAGGACCTGAACGTCTCCATCGAGGGAGGTGCCCGGATCGAGGTGAAGGGCGTGCAGGAGCTTGGGCTCATATCCGTCGTCGTCGAGACTGAGGCGAGGCGCCAGGCGGGGCTCCTTGAGATCATGTCAGAGCTGAAGCGCAGGGGCGCGCCAGAGGTCCGCCCGGAGATCAGGGACCTCACGCCGCTCTTTGGCGGCACGACGAGCAAGGTCCTGAGGAGGGCGCTGGACGCATCCGGCAAGGTCTTCGGCATTAGGCTGGAGCGATTTGCTGGGCTCCTCAAGAGGGAGCTGCAGCCAGGGCGCAGGTTCGGCACGGAGCTCTCAGACCGCGCAAAGGCAAGCTCAGGCGTCGGCGGCATATTCCACAGCGACGAGCTCCCCGCCTACGGCATCACCGCTGATGAGGTCTCCAGGGCGGCCTCTGCATTGGCGTGCCAGGAGGGGGACGCGCTGGTCTTGGTCGCCGCCTCCCCGGGCGCATGTGTGGCGGCGCTCAACGCAGTGGCGGACCGTGCGCTGGAGGCGATGAGGGGCGTGCCTGCGGAGGTCAGGGCGGCCGGCGAGGACGGAACTACGCGCTTCATGCGGCCGATGCCGGGCTCGGCGAGGATGTACCCCGAGACCGACGTCCCATCCATAGTGGTTACTAAGGAGCGCTTCGGCGCGGTGCGCGAGTCGATGCCGGAGCCGCTCGAGGCGAAGGAGGGGCGGTTCGTGAAGGAGTACGGGCTGAGCAGGGACCTCGCGGCGCTCATCGTCGACTCCCCGTTCACTGCAGCATTCGAGTCCATGGTCAAGTCGGACGGCCTTCCCCCTTCGTTCGTGGCAGGCACCTTCGAGTACACGTTCCCCATGCTCCGGCGCGAGGGCGTGGACGTCGACTCCTTCGGGGAGGCGCAGGTGAGGGGCGTCCTGCTGAAGGTGCGCAGGGGGGAGATCGCCAAGGAGGCTCTCCCGGATGTCTTCAGGTGGCTGGCCTCGAAGAGGGGCGCCACCGCCGACGATGCGATCAGGGCACTCTCGCTCGGCTCGGTCGGCGAGGACGCGGTCAGGGACGCGGTCAGGGACGCCGTGGGGAGGAACATCGACCTCGTGAGGCGGGACGGGCAGAGGGCGCTCAGCCCCATAATGGGCGACCTGATGAAGCTCTTCAGGGGGAAGGTCGACGGCAAGCTCCTCTCCAGCCTGCTGAGGGAGGAGATATCGCGCCGCTCGGAGTAGCGCGCCCCTCGATATCTTTTTCTAATAAGACCGCCTTATCTGAATCATCGGTGGATATCCTTGTGCGGCATCTTCGGTTGCATATGCTCGAGCGCGCCGCGGGCTATCGCCGACGGGCTCAAGCGCCTGGAGTACAGGGGCTACGACTCCGTGGGGATCGCGGTCATATCCGGCGGCAGGCTCCTGCTCGAGAAGGACAAGGGCATGATCGACCCCTTCGTCAGAAGGGTTGACTTGTCGAGGATCAACGCCGAGATCGGGATCGGCCACACCCGCTGGGCGACCCACGGCGCCCCGTGCAAGGAGAATGCCCACCCGCACCTCGACTGCACCGGCACCATCGCGGTGGCGCACAACGGGGTGCTCGAGAACTTTCTGGAGATCAAGGAGGGGCTGCTGAGTCGGGGTCACAGGTTCGCCTCCAACACGGATACGGAGGTCATCCCGCACCTGATAGAGGAGGGGATCCGCGACGGCCTCTCCCTGAAGTCTGCCACCGCAAGGGCAGCCAAGATGATCAAGGGCTCGATGGCGATAGCGGTCCTCAGCTCCGCACAGCCCGACTCGATAGTGTGCATGAAGAGGGAGTCGCCGCTGGCGATAGGGATCAGCAAGAAGGGCGCATACTGCGCATCCGACGTGCCCGCCCTCCTCCCTTATACTGACATGGTCATGCAGCTCCAGGACGATCAGGTTGCCGCCATCAGCAGGGGGCAGGTCGCCGTCGAGACCATCGACGGCAAGCCGGTGAAGCCGCACTTCATCAAGATAGAGTGGGATGCCGGCATGGCGGAGAAGGGCGGCTACCCGCACTTCATGCTCAAGGAGATGCACGAGCAGCCATTCGCCATGAGCAGCACCCTGAAGCTGCCGCGTGCCTTCCTGGAGAGGGCGAGCAGGATGATGGGGGGGAGGGTCTACCTCACGGGCTCCGGCACGTCGTACCACGCATGCCTGGCCTCCTCGTACGCATTCTCGAAGCTGCTGTGCATGGACATCCGCCCTCTCTACTCGTCGGAGTTCCAGGACCTGCTATGCGACCTGAAGGGGAATACTGTGATAGGCGTCTCCCAGTCGGGCGAGACGGCTGACACCCTGAGCGCCCTGCGGTACGCAAAGTCGAAGGGGGCTAAGGTAATAGGCATCACTAATACCCTCGCGTCCTCAATCACTGCCCTCTCCGACACCTACATCTGCACGCAGGGGGGGCCGGAGATAGGCGTCGCTGCCACCAAGACCTTCCTGACACAGCTCATGGCGCTGGACCAGCTGATGCTGAGCGCCGGCCTGAGCGCCGGCAGGCTCCCCGAGGGCGACGCCTCAGGGCTCTTGGCACACCTCAACGGCGCCCCTTCCCTGGCCGAGGGAGTGATCAGGCGGTCGGGGGCAGTACGCTCCATAGCCCAGAAGTACTCCTCCCGGCGGTCCGCTTACTTCCTGGCTAGGGGCATCAACGTCGCCACGGCGATGGAGGGGGCGCTGAAGCTCAAGGAGCTGAGCTACATCCATGCGGAGGGCTACCCGGCTGGGGAGTCGAAGCACGGCCCGATCTCGCTCGTCGAGGACGACTTCCTCTGCGTCTTCGTCGCCCCCAGTGACTCGTCCAGGGGGCGCGTCATAGGCAATATGATGGAGATGAAGGCCAGGGGCGCAAGGATCTTTGCCGTGGTCACGGAGGGCGATGAGGAGCTCAAGTCGATCGCAGACGACACGTTCGAGGTGCCGCCGGTTCCGGAGTTCCTCAACCCCGTCGTCTGCACCATCCCCCTGCAGGCATTCGCCTACTACGTCGCAGTCCTGAGGGGGCTGGACCCGGACAAGCCGCGGAACCTGGCAAAGTCGGTTACCGTCCTCTAGGGGGTGGCTAAAATGAGTGCATCTGATGCAGCCGGTGACCTAGAGCGGGGTGCGGTCCCGAAGATCAGAGCATCGCTTGAGAGGGGGGCCGCCGAGTGCGAATCGATCCTCAACGCGACCTCGCTGGGCGCATCCGGGCGCAACTCCTACAAGGGGATCCTTCTTTGCAGGCTGGAGACGCAGTACTCCCTTGCCATGATGAAATACTGCCTGAAGCTTGAGCCGGCCGCCTCCAAGTCGAGGATCAGCGTCTCCTGGCCTGGCGACCTTGAGAGGGTCCTCCGCCTGCTGCATGAGGCGCTGGACAGCCTGCGCTTGGGTGATCATGCGCACTCCTCCCGGTCAATAGTGGAAGCCGACCGGATCCTGGGGCACATGGTTGCAAAGCTAAGGGGGAGGGGACCGCCCCCGCGGGCCGCAACGGAAGCTGCTGGCTCGGCTGTGGGCGAATCAGCAGACGCTGGCGGAACTGATGAGGAACCCGTCGACTCGAAATAAAGCCGACCAGAAGCCACTGCCCTGATTACCCTCATACGCAAAAAATGGAAAAAAGGGGGCTCCCCCTCACTTCTGCCTGCGGTCCACGATATCCGTCGTCCCCGGGCCCGTGCCGATTATGGCCACCGGCACGTCGAGCCTCTCCTCGATCTCCTTCACGAATCCCTTGGCCCTGTCCGAAAGCTTCGCATAGTCCGTCACGCCCCCGCACTCCGGGAAGACCGTGTCCAGCTTCGTGAGCGCGATCTGCGTGGCGGAGTTGATCCTGATGGACTTCTCGGCGAGCGCGAAGTTGAACGGCGCCGCCCTCCTCTTCCTCTTCGTCACCGAGGCGATCTCCATCCATCCCCTCTTGACCGACTCCTCCTCTGAGAGCTCCCCCTCCAGCGGCCCGCCGCCCACCCTCGTGACGTAGGACTTGAATATTATCACCACGTCCTTCACGTCCTTGGGGCCTATCCCAACCTCGCTGCAGACCGCCGACGCGGATACATCCCTGCTGGTCACGAACGGCGGCTGCCCGTGGAACAGCGAGAGGTACATCCCCTGCGTCCCCTCGACGAGCACGTCCCCGCCCGCCCTCATGCAGTCGTGGACCTCCCTCTCCACGTCCGTGGCGAATGGCTTCAGCTCATCAAAGTCCCTCGCGAGCCTCAGAAGCCTGTTGACCCTGTCTACCATCGCAGCACCGACGCCGGAGCCGGTCGACCCGACCTTCTTCATGAGGAACTCGTCGTTCCTCTCGCGGCTTATATGCTCGGGCAGTATGACGCCGCTGTTCAGGTCCACCCCTATCCTGCCCCTGACGCCCGTCATCTCGACCTCCTTCATCAGTGTCTCGATGCTGTAGAGTGCCCCGGGGGCGACCAGCAGCCTTGTGCTGCCGTTGACGAATGCGCACGGCACTATCCTGAGCTTGATCTCCTTCCCCTCATGCAGGAGGGTGTGGCCGGCGTTTATCGAGCCTGTCCTGACCGCGATCTTGTAATTGTCCTTATAGCCCATGTAGGCGGCTATCTTCCCTCTGGGGGGCGGGCGCTGCGCGACCGCCTTTCCCCTCGTCTCCGAAGAAGCCGCCAACAATCACTGTGGCGCCCAATGATCTCACCAATCGACTAGTTCCCCCCATGCCTTAAAAAGCTTTTAATTCCGTTCTGCGTGGCTTACCTATCTGCCAGGATGGGGACGGATCGCATCCTTCCCCTTCAAAAGCTGCGAGGATGCGCACCCCCGAATATCTCCCACTCTGCCGGTCTGATGCATAGGGGGCAATGAGGCGCGGCGCAACCGTTCTAAGGGCGAATCATCGCCTGTCCCCCTCACTATTGCCAAATTCTGCAATTCGGGGCACGGTGGGCTGGCAGGCAGTTAGAAACATAAGCCGGCAGTCTAATTGGTAATCCATTGGGGGAGCGCGGTTGCAGGTATTCGGGATAAAGACGCCGCTGATAAGGCCCGGCGACGACGTGGCGGCCATTGCCATAGCCGGGGCGGCGGCATCCGGGCTTGAGATCGAGCAGGGCGACATCGTCGTCTTCTCGGCAAAGGCTGTGGGGACCGCCGAGGGGAGGCTGGTCGACCTCTCCAAGCTGGAGCCCTCCGAGGAGGCGCTATCCCTCTCGCGCAGGTTCAAGCTGGACCCCGGCTTCGCCGAGGTCGTCCTAAGGGAGTCCGACGAGATACTTGGCGGCGTGGAGCACGCCCTCTCGACCATAAAGAACGGGGTGCTCGTCGCCAACGGCGGCGCCGACCAGTCGAACGCCCCGCCGAACCATGCCGCGCTCTGGCCGGAGGACCCGCAGCGGTCGGCGGAGGGGCTCCGGGAGGCCTTCAGGCGTGCCGGCCTCGATGTCGGGGTCCTCATAATCGACAGCAGGACCCTCCCCCTGAGGATGGGCAGCAGCGCGGTCGCGATCGGCGTTGCCGGCTTCAGCCCCGTCGACGACCTCCGCGGCAGGGGCGACCTCTTCGGGCGGCCCATGCGGATAAAGCGCCTTGCGGTGGCCGACGACATCTCCTCCGCGGCGCAGCTCGTCATGGGGGAGACCTCGGAGTCCATGCCCGTGGCGCTGGTCAAGGGGGCGCCGGTGCAGCGCGGCGACGGCTTCACAATAGACGCCGCCCTTATACCGTGGGATCAGTGCCTCATTATGCATCTCATGAAAAAGCATACGAAAAACGTTAGCCGCAAACATAAATATTAAACATTACTTATATTATCCATGATGTTTAATAGAAAACCTTAATTATTCTTTAATCATGTAAACTGTCAAAGGGGTGCGCAAATGTCTGCAGATCTTGATGCATTGGACAAGATGATTGTCAACAGCCTCCAGGCCAACGCAAGGACGCCTTTCTCGAAGATCGCCAAGGAGGCGGGCGTCAGCGAGGCGACGATATTCCTCAGGGTAAGGCACCTGCAGCAGGTCGGCGTGATAAAGTCCTTCCGCGCGATAGTCTCGCCGCCCAAGGTCGGAAAGAGCCTCTCCGCGTTCATACTCGTATGCGCCGATCCGAGGAAGTACTCCGACGTGCTCAACGTGATCCGCGGCCTCTCCGAGGTTACCGAGGCGTTCGATGTGACCGGCCCATACTACCTGATATGCCGGGTTGACGTCTCGGACAAGGAGTCGCTAGCCAAGGTCATAGACCTCATCGGCGGCGTGGAGGGCGTCTCCAGCACGGAGACCGCAATAGTTCTGAAAGAGGTCAAGGAGAACGTAGGCATAAGGCTCTGACTGTGATGTGCCAGGCGGCCATGGGCTCCGCTTCAGCAGGGGAACTCCTTGCCGCACTTCGGGCACTTAGCGTACCCGCACCTGCCGAACGTCACCTGGTCGCAGCCCTTGCAAGCAAAAGTCCTTGAGTAGGTCAGGCTGAACCTCATCCCGCATTCAGGGCAGACAAGGACGTTGCTCATCGGCACCACTGCATGAAGAGGCTGGCGCAGGAGATATAAATCTGTCTATTTCCACAGTAAGGTGGTGCTCCTGTTGATCAATCCGACAGTGATCAAGGCCGACGAGGACGAGGTTCTCGATATAGAGCTTGAGGAGGACTTCCTCAAGGCTAACGAACGCATGGCCGCGCTGAACAGGCGGACCTTCGACCGGGCAGGCGCAAAGGTCATCGACTTCATGGGGTCGATCGGCTCGGGTAAGACGTCGATAATCGAGAGGCTCGTGGAATCGCTGAAGGATAAGTACCGGATCGGAGTCATAGCCGGGGACACCGCCACCGACATCGACGCCCAGCGTATAGGTCGGCACGGCGTGCCGTCAATCCAGATAAACACTGGAAAGGAGTGCCACCTCGACGCTCCCCTCGTCCGGAAGGCCTCGAAGAAGCTGCTCAGGGAGGGCGTAAACCTCGTCTTCATAGAGAACGTCGGGAACCTCATCTGCCCCGCCGAGTTCCCGCTCGGGTCCCACAAGAGGGTCGTCGTAGTCAGCGTCACCGAGGGGGAGTACATGATCAAGAAGAAGCAGGACATCTTCCGGGTCGCCGAGGTCGGCATAATCAACAAGAAGGACATGTCGGGGCCGATGGGGATTGACCCGAACGCCCTTGTGGATGACGCGCGCAGGGCCAACCCGAAGATGGCCGTGGTCGTCACAAGCACCAGGACCGGGGAGGGCATACCCGAGCTCGTCTCTGCCCTGGGCCTGTGAGCGCAGACCGCCACCCCTACCGCAATCCCTTTTACCTCCCCCGCCACTCACTATTAGGTGGCGGATGAAGTGACGATGGTCTCTTGAGCGTCGGCTGTGAGAGAGCAATGGGCGGACTGACGCCTGTCTTTTTGCTGTGCTGAGGCTGAACCGAGAACTTTCTAATAGTAGTTTTAATCAATTTTAGTTTAAAAAAAGTGCAATAAGAGATATATATTTCCGAGGGCATTTTATCGGCAGCTTGATTTGGGGAGGAAAAGACATTTGCTAAAGAAAATCCTTGTTGCGAACAGGGGCGAGATTGCCCTGCGTGCCATTAGGGCATGCAAAGAGATGGGCATCAGCACTGTCGCTGTCTACTCCGAGGCAGACGCGAACGCCAAGTTCGTCTACTATGCGGACGAGGCAGTCAAGATCGGTCCAGGGCCGGCAGCGCAGAGCTACCTCAAGATGGACAAGATCATTGAGGTCGCAAAACAGACCGGAGCCGAAGGCATTCACCCGGGCTACGGGTTCCTAGCACAGAACGCCAAGTTCGTCACGATGTGCGAAGAGGCTGGTATTGAGTTCATAGGGCCGAAGGTCAAGGCGCAGGAGCTCCTAGGAGACAAGCTCGGAGCGAGGCGGTCCATGAAGAAGGCCGGCATCCCGATCGTGCCAGGCGCGCTCGACGCTGTCCAGGACGAGAAGGACGCCATGCAGGTGGCAGAGGAGGCAGGATATCCTGTCATCGTCAAGCCGGCGGGCGGCGGTGGCGGCATAGGCATGCAGGTATGCCGGTCCAAGGACGAGCTCATGGAGGCTATCACCAAGGCGCAGAGGCTTGCCGCATCGGCATTCTCAAGGCCTGAAGTTTACATCGAGAAGTACATCGAGAGGCCAAGGCACATAGAGATCCAGATCTTGGCTGACAAGCAGGGCAACTGCATCTACCTCGGCGAGAGGGAGTGCTCGATCCAGAGGAGGCACCAGAAGCTCATAGAGGAGGCGCCGTCCCCGGTGATGTACCTGGACCCGACCCTCAGGCAGAGGATGGGCGAGACCGCAGTCAAGGTCGCGAAGATCGCTGGGTACGAGAACGCCGGAACATGCGAGTTCCTCTACTCCGACACGCTGAAGGACTTCTGGTTCCTTGAGGTCAACAGCAGGCTCCAGGTAGAGCACCCAGTGACCGAGCTCGTGACTGGCATCGACATCGTGAAGGAGCAGTACAAGGTGGCGTCCGGTCTGCCGCTCACATACAAGCAGGGTGACGTCAAGGTCAACGGCCACGCGATAGAGTGCCGCATCAACGCAGAGGACCCGATGAACAACTTCGTGCCGTCGATCGGTCTCATAACGAACTACATAGAGCCAGGCGGTCCGGGAATCAGGGTCGATGGAGGCATCTATGCCGGATACACCATCCCGCCATTCTACGACTCGCTTGCTGTCAAGCTCCTTACTTGGGGCAGGGACAGGAACGAGGCGATCGCAAGGATGAGCCGCGCGCTTGATGAGTTCGTGATCGAAGGCATCCAGACCGTGATCCCGTTCCACAAGGTCATGATGAAGGATGAGGAGTTCATAGCTGGACACCTGCACACCGAGTTCATAAGCGACAGGCACATACTCGACGGCGTAAAGACCCAGATCGACAAGGACGATGCGTGGAGAAAGAGCAAGGAGAACGTGCTTGCAAAGATCGCGCCGAAGGCGACGGAGGCAGGCGCAGCAGGCGGCCCAGTTACAGACAGGAAGACCGTGGCCCTTGCAGCAGCAATCGCATCGTACATCCAGAGCAAGCCGCAGAGGCAGCCTGTAACGAGCGGCTGGACGGTATCCGGAAGGGTCAAGAGCGCAAGATAAAAGGTGTCCCAAATGGCAAAGACAAGCAAGTTCCAGCTTAACATCGGGAATGTCGCTTACAGCGTCAACGTCAACGAGAGGGCATACGGCCTCTACGATGTCAAAGTCAACGACGAGACCTACAAGATAAGCATCGCAGACCTCATGTCGCCGTCAGCCCAAGCAAACGCGGGCGGCGCTGCTGGCGCAAGCGGGGCTGCCGCAGGCGGAGGTGCCGTCAAGGCCGCCATGCCTGGCACAGTGATGACCGTCAAGGTCAAGGTCGGCGACGCGGTCAAGGTCGGCGACGTGCTCCTGACGCTGGAGACGATGAAGATGGAGAACCCAATAAAGTCGAAGAACGCCGGGAAGGTAAAGGAGGTCAGCGTGGCTCCTGGCAAGTTCGTCAATGTTGGTGACACCCTGTTAGTGATCGAGTGAGAGTGAGAACCATGGCATTTCAACCATTAGCTGACAAGTTTAAGGAATTAAACGACCTCAGGGAGAAGGCGAAGCTGGGCGGTGGCACAGAGGCCATCGACAGGCAGCACAAGACCGGTAAGCTGACTGCCCGCGAGAGGATAGAGAAGCTCCTCGATCCGGGAAGCTTTGTGGAGACTGACCAGTTCGTGGTGCACCGGTGCTACGACTTCGGCATGGAGAACAAGCGTGTCCTCGGAGACGGTGTCGTAACCGGCTCTGGCACGGTCAACGGCAGGAATGTCTTCGTCTACGCTCAGGACTTCACCTTCATCGGTGGCTCGCTGGGCGAGATGCAGGAGCGCAAAATCACGAAGATCCAGGACATGGCAATGAAGATGGGCTGCCCGCTGATCGCGCTGAACGACTCAGGCGGCGCGAGGATTCAGGAGGGCGTCATGTCGCTCGGCGGAGGAGGGGAGATCTTCTTCCGGAACGTCATGGCCTCGGGCGTGATCCCGCAGATCGTCGCGATCATGGGCCCGTGCGCTGGCATCGCTGTCTACTCGCCCGCGCTTGCAGACTTCATCTTCATGGTGCGCAAGACCAGCTACATGTTCATCACTGGTCCGAAGGTGGTCAAGGCTGCAATCGGAGAGGACATCTCCTTCGATGCTCTGGGGGGCGCGGACGCTCACGCAAAGCTGAGCGGTGTCACCCACTTCGCATGCGACAACGACGAGGAGTGCATAAAGCAGATCAAGACGCTCCTCAGCTACCTGCCATCGAACAATATGGATGACCCGCCAATCATGGAGTGCGCCGACCCGCCAGACAGGGCGGACGAGGATCTCAACGAGATCGTGCCGGCAGATCCAAAGAAGCCATACGATGTCCACGACGTCATCAGCCACATCTTCGACAAGGACTCTTTCTTCGAGGTCCAGGCGGCATTCGCTCCAAACGCTGTAATTGGCTTCGCAAGGCTCAATGGCAAGAGCGTCGGCATCATAGCGGACCAGCCAATGGTCTACGCTGGCTGCCTCGACATCGACTCCTCTGACAAGATCGGCAGGTTCGTGAGGACATGCGATGCATTCAACATCCCTGTCATCACGTTCGTGGACGTCCCGGGATACCTGCCAGGCTCCAAGCAGGAGCACGGCGGAGTGATCAGGCACGGCGCGAAGATCATATACGCATACTGCGAGGCGACCGTCCCCAAGATCACCGTGATCATGAGGAAGGATTATGGAGGCGGCTACATCGCAATGTGCAGCAAGCACCTCGGCGCAGACTACGTCTTCGCATGGCCAACCGCTGAGATCGCTGTCATGGGTCCAGAGGGCGCCGTTGAGATCATCAACAGGCACGACCTAATGAAGGCAAAGACTCCTGAAGAGGTAAAGGAGATCACCGCAAAGCTAGCAGCAGAATACAGGAACAAGTTCGCGAACCCATACATCGCAGCGAACATGGGGTACGTCGATGCTGTGATCCTTCCGAAGGAGACAAGGTCAGTGCTCGTGAAGGCGCTAGAGACTCTGGCCACCAAGAGAGACCTTATGACGAGGCCTCCAAAGAGACACAGCAATATGCCTGTGTAAACATCCCTTTTTTCCTTTTTTCCTCTCTATCCCCTTCTTTTCGTATTCCTTTAAAGTTCAATCGCCAAATCATTGCCTCTTCAGTCTGCCAAATTATTTTTCTCCGCAATTTTTATTTAGAACTTAGGCTTACGGCTCACACATAAGGGGATTACACTTGAAGAAGCCACTTGAAGGCATACGCGTGATTAGCGCAACCGGCGCCCTCTTTGGACCATACTGTGCCATGTTGCTCGGTAACATGGGCGCAGAAGTGATAAAGATTGAGAAGCCAGGAACTGGTGACATGAACCGCGATTGGGGCCCTTTCTTCCCGGGCGTCCAGGGACCTGACAAAAGCGCATACTTTGCGGGCATCCATAGAGGACAGAAGAGCGTTGCGATCAATCTTAAAAACGAGAAGGCAAAGCAGCTCCTAAAGGAGATGGTCAAGAAGAGCGATGTCTTCATCCAGAATTTCAAGCCCGGCACTCTGGAAGAGTGGGGCTTGGGATATGAGGACCTGAAGAAGGTCAATCCGAGGATAATCTATGCCGCAGGCTCGGGCTTTGGACAATATGGCCCGTACAGCAGCTGGGCGAGCTACGACATCATCGGTCAGGCAATGGGCGGTTTCATGGACATGAACGGCTGGCCGGACAAGCCACCATGCAGGGCCGGCTCGTCAATAGGCGACATCGCCTCGGGCATGTTCCTCTGCATCGGCATACTCGCCGCCCTCAGGTACCGCGATCTGACAGGAAAGGGTCAGCTTGTTGACGTTGCGCAGGTCGATTCCATGCTTGCGGTCTCCGAGACTGCCGCTCTGAAGTACACTGTTGAAGGCATCGTTCCGACAAGGAGCGGCGCTGCGCATCCGACCATCACGCCATTCGACATATACCCGACTACCGATGGGTGGGTCTGCATCGCGGCAGGCAACGACGGCATATTCAAGCGCCTGGCGGACGCCATGGGGAAGCCGGAGATGGTCAAGGACCCGCGCTTCGACACTAACCCGCATCGCAACAAGAACTACGGCGCGCTGAAGCCCATAATCTCTGACTGGACCAAGGACAAGAAGAAGTGGGACATTACGAACCTCCTCCACAAGAGCGACATCCCGTGCGCTCCGGTATACAACATAAAAGAAGTTGTAGAGGATGATCATGTGGCTAAGCACAGAGAGATGATCGTAGAGGTCGACCAGCCTCCATATGGCAAGGTCAAGATGCTCGGCTTCCCGATCAAGTTCTCAGAGACCAAGATCGTTCCAACGGAGCCTGCCCCAATGCTAGGCCAGCACACTGAGGAGGTCCTTGGGGGCCTTCTGGGATACACAAAGGCTGAGCTCGAGCAGTTCAAGAAGGAAGGCGTCTACTGAGTCGCAAGCGGTCGCGAGCAATAAATGCCTCGCGACAATTATCCCTTTTTTTTGTGATGCTCTTTGTCTAATCGCCTCGAGAGCCTTCTCGTAAAAGGGGCGGCATTCTCAGGAGAGGCATTGGCGCGTGAGCTGGGCATCAGCCGCACTGCGATCTTCAAGCAGATACAGCGGCTAAGGGCAGAAGGATACAGGATCGTGGCAAGCTCCAGCGGCTACATGCTGGTCCCCCGCTTCGACGGGCTGTTGCCGCTTGAGATTCAAACAAAACTGCAGACCGAGCGCTTTGGCAGGGAGGTCGTGACGCTGGAGCAGACCGACTCGACACAGAACGATGTCAGGGCGATTGCAGAGCGGGGCGCGGGCGAGGGTGCCATAGTCGTCGCACTCGAGCAGGGCGTGGGAAAGGGGCGGATGGGCAGGGCATGGTCATCCCCAAAGGGGGGGCTCTGGTTCAGCATACTCATGCGGCCATCCATCGCAATCGCCGAGCTGCACAAGCTCTCGCTGCTCTTCGGCGTCGCCGTCGCGAAGAGCCTTAAGCAGATCCGCGTAGATGCTAGGCTGAAGTGGCCGAACGATGTTCTCGTCGAAGGGAAGAAGGTCTGCGGCATCCTCCTGGAGGTCTCTGCCGAGTCTGACCGTGTGAACCACGTCATTGCAGGCATCGGAATCAATGCCAACTTCTCGTCGGGGAAGCTACCCGAATCACTCAATTCCCATTCGACTACACTGCTTGATCAGCTCGGGAAGCGCATAGACCGCGCAGCCCTGCTTGCAGATGTGCTACTCAACGCCGAGAGGCTGTATTTTGGCGCCACAAAAGACGGCTTCGGCGGGGTCCTCGACCAGTGGCGCTCGTTATCATGCACGATCGGCAACGAAGTGATCGTCTCCTCCTTCGGAAGGTCTGTATCCGGGCTTGCCGTCGGGATCTCCGACGACGGATCGCTGCTCGTCAAGACCGAGGGCGGCGTCGAAAAAATATTGGCGGGGGACGTTACTCTCGCTCCACCGAAGAGCTGATGCGCCCCCGCTAAATCGCCTTCAGCACGGCTCCTTCTTGGAACCGGTGCCCGATCTGTCGAGCATCGAGAGCCTCCCCCTTATCTCTGCCTGCAGCCTCTCCGGCAGCCCCGGCAGCCCAGGATCTAGGAACCCCTTCACGAGTATGCCTATCGCCTGGTCGGGCGAGATTCCCCTGGACATGAGGTAGTGCAGCTGCTCTTCCTGGAGCTTGCCAATGGCCGCCTCGTGGGAAAGCTCTGTATCTGAGTGCTCTGCTATGAGCTCAGGTATGGCGGTGATCGAAGCGGTCGGGCACAGTATCATTCCTCTGCACTCGAGGTGCCCCTTGGTGAACCGGTTCTGGCCCACTATCTGCCCCCTGTTGTAGACCTTCGAATTGCCCGTCGCTACCACCTTGAATACCGACTCCCCAGTCGTCCCCTCCGCCATGCAAAGGATCTTGTTCCCCAAGTCGATTATCGAGTCCTTGCTCGCATACATTATCGTATTGAACTTCGCCGTTGCCCCCCTGCCCGCCAGATATGCCGTGGGGTAGCTCTGTATGTCCTTAACGGGCTTGATCAGGACGTAATTGGAGATGAACGTGCCCCCCTCCTCCACTATCACCGATGTCCGCGGCCTGACATACGCCTCATCTGACCAGCTGTGTATCATCGTGAACACGAGCGTGGCGCCCTTCTTTACATAGAACTCGCTCACGCCGACATGCGCCGCCTTCTTAGTCTTGGCATCGACCGTGCACCCCGTGATGACGTTCATCTCGGACCCCTCCTCCGCAATTATTATGTTGTGGGGCGCCTGGAGCATGCCCTCTGATCCGATGTAGAGGCAGGCTTGGACAGGGCGGTCTATCTTCTCGTGCGGGGCCGACCTGATGTAGTATCCCTTCGTCTGCTTTAGCTCGGCAACTGCGGTGTACTTGTCTTGGGATACCGAGAGCGCCTTCCAATAGTACTCCCTAAGCCACTCGTACCTCTGCAGCGCCACATCCGTCGGCATCAGTTCCAGCCCCTTTATCTTGGAGGCGAGCTGGCTCAGAATGACGGCATGGTCCATCTGGAAGTACGTGCCGCTCTTGATGTCGCTGACGTCAACGCCGACCTCAAGGGTCCGCCTCTTTGTGCCGTCATCCATGCTGGGCATGACGTTCCCCGAGTAGATGAAGTCGCTAAGGTCTATATCGTTGCCATACGTTGCCCTCTTCGTTACCGCCTGCAGCGCCTGCATTCTGAACTTCTCTCTCCAGTTATCACTCAATCTTGCCCGCCTCCCTTATCAAGCGCTCATATCCTATGCTCTCGATCTTCGGCATCAGGTCTCCGTAGCTCCCCGTGAGCGCGACCCTGCCTCCTGACAGGACGTGCACTCTCGTCGGCTCCAGGTACTGCAGTATGTGCCGGTGATGCGTTATTATTATCATCGAGCACCTGTTGCTCCTGAAGTACTCTCTCAGGCCGTTCCCGACAATCTTCAGGGAATCAATATCGACTCCGCTGTCTGGCTCGTCCAGTATCATCAGCTTGGGCCTCATGGCAAATATCTGCGCGAGCTCCGACCTCTTCCGTTCGCCGCCGGAGAACCCAACGTTGAGTTCCCTGTTGGCATAGCTCTGCGGATCCAGATTCACCTTGGCAAGCATCCTCTGCGGGAGGTCCAAGTCGTCGCCGGGCTTCGGCGACCAAGGGTTGACCCCTCCTGCCAGCGAGATGACGTGCCCCAGCCTGATGCCCCTTATAGACGGCGGCGACTGAAACGCCAGTGCAAGCCCCATCGTGGCCCTCTCGTCGATGGTCTTATGCGTGATCTCCTGCCCGTTGAACTTTATGCTGCCGCTCGTAACCTTGTACTGAGGGAAGCCAGCCAGCGTGAGCGCAAGCGTCGTCTTCCCTGACGCATTGTGCCCCATGACCGCCACTATCTCTCCATAGTCGATCTTCAGATCCACGCCCTTGATGAGTTCCTTGCCCTCAACGCTTACATGTAGTCTCTCTATCTCAAGAAGCATTACTGCCACCCCTTCCTACACCTGTATCTGCACTCTGCGCACTCCTCCAGCCTAACGGTCACGCGCCCCTCGCCCTTGATGCCTGACAGCCCCGCCCAAGCGGCCTTAAGGTCCTCCTCGTTCCCCTCGACGACGTAGCACCTGCTGCCCTCCCCTCCGCCTATGCCGCCTGCCCCTGCCGGCAGCGCCTCGCAGCCGTACAGCATGTTGATCGCCTCAACCTCCGTCACAACCTCCCCGTTGAGAGGCATCATGCCTACCGGCATCCCCATCGAGGCGCTGTAAGACCTGTTGCCCATCCGCGAGGCGATTTCGCCAATGGAATAAGGTACCATCTTCTCAAGGCTCGCCGGGATTATCACATTGACCCCCCTGGCCATCAGAACCCCTATGGTGGTGCCTATCGTTCCACCGACGGGCGAGCCAAGGAATATGCCCGCCGTACCCCATGGATCCAGCGCATTTGCGCCCTTGATGAAAACGTCCTTGGGGGTCAGGTCATCTATCACGTCCTTCATCGTCAACTCAGTCAGCTTACCTTCCTTTATGACCGCCTCCGCCATCCTGCCCTTGGACCTCGAGACGCAGGTCATCTCGCCTGTTATCACGCCTATTGCGAACCTGCCCTTCTCTTCGACCCTGATTCCGGCTATCTCCTCAAGCACAAATGCGTTCGTCGTGCCTAGGCAGATAACTATGGTGCCGCCCTTCAGAGCAGCTCTGATCGGCTCCATCGAGGCTACCGCCTTCGCAATCAGGCGCTTGCCCTCTGACGGAGTGAGCGTTACGAAAATCCTCTCCATAACGACCACACCCTATAGCAACATCCAAAAAGTTATATCTTTTTGCCATGTCTCTATCAGCGGTCATGCGATGGGCGCCACGTTGCCCTCCTGCAAGGGGGGCGGTTGCGTGTCCGAATGGCGCACTATGGACCATCTTGGTGCATCGCCGTGAAGACAGGTGTATTGTTCTCTGGCGGGAAGGACAGCAACTTGGCGGTCTGCCGCCTCTTGAATGCCGGTCATGAGGTCGCCGTGCTGATCTCCGCAATCCCCAAGCGCGACGACTCGTGGATGTTCCATGTTCCCAACATAGAGCGTGCCGGACTGCAGGCTGAGAGCATGGGCTATCCCTGGGAGCGCGTCGAGGTCTCCGGCGTCATGGATGCTGAACTTGCAGAGTTCGAGAGGGGGCTGCTCCGCATATCTGAAAGGTGGGGGCTTGAGGCGATAGGGACGGGCGCGATTGCTAGCAGGTACCAACGGGACAGGGTCGAGGGCATGTGCCGCCGCCTCGGCCTGGAGTGCATCTCCCCCCTGTGGGCACAGAACGAGGAGGGTCTTCTGAAGGAGATGCTCGCACTTGGATTCGACGTGATCTTCACCTCCGTTTCTGCCGAAGGCCTGACCAAGGATTGGTTGGGCAGCCGGCTGGACGGGCAGCGGATATCTTCCCTGCTGAAGCTCAACTCGAAGTATCGCATCAACATATCCGGCGAAGGCGGGGAGTATGAGACGTTCGTATGCGACTCCCCCCTCTTCAAGAAGCGGATCAAAATCATCTCTGCCAGCCTTAGCTGGCGACACAATTCGGGGACGTTGTCAATCGATAATGTGGAGCTGGTCGACAAGGATCAGGTCGCTGGTGTGCACAAATCCCCCTCTGACGGCGTTTCTGGATAGCTTTTTATCTAATGTGCTGTGATACTCTAAGCATAATCTAGATCTGGTGCACCGAATGGTCAAATTCATCTTCATAACCGGCGGCGTTTTGAGCAGCGTTGGTAAGGGCATAATGACCTCCTCCATAGGCAAGATGCTTCAGATAAGGGGCTACTCTGTGTCGGCGCTAAAGATCGATCCATACGTGAACGTTGATGCCGGCACCATGAATCCCTACATACACGGCGAGGTCTTCGTCACTGAGGACGGGGGCGAGACCGACCTCGACCTCGGCCACTATGAACGTTTTCTCGATATCAATCTAACCAAGATAAGCACCCTCTCAACGGGGCAGGTCTATGCCTCGGTGATAGGAAAGGAGCGCAAGGGGGATTACCTCGGCCAATGCGTGCAGATAATCCCGCACATAACCGACGAGATCAAGAGCCGCATAAGGTCTGCGGCGAAGACGGCAGGCACAGACGTCCTGCTCACAGAGCTGGGCGGCACCGTTGGAGACATCGAAGGGCTGCCATTCCTTGAGGCTGTCAGGCAGTTCCGCTTGGAGGAGGGCTACGAGAATACCCTCTTCGTACATGTCGCACTAGTCCCGATACTCGGCTCCACGCGGGAGCAGAAGAGCAAGCCTTGCCAGCATAGCATCCAGGAGATGCGCCGGATAGGCATCCAGCCAGACATCATCGTGGCGCGGTGTCGCGACCCCCTCGAGCCTGAGGTGAAGCGGAAGATCTCCCTGTTTGGGAGCGTCCCATATGGCGCAGTCTTCACCTCGCACGACGTAGAGCATATCTACCAGCTTCCGATCAAGCTCGACGAGCAGGGCATGGGCGAATACGTCACCAAGCGCCTTGGTCTCGACGGGAAGGTCGCCAACTGGAGTGCATGGAGTGCCATCGTCAACTCATTCGTGACCCCGACAAAAACTGTCAAGATTGCGATGTGCGGCAAGTATACGAAGCTGGCCGACTCCTATGTCAGCATAATGGAGGCCATCCGCCACGCTGCCGCAAAGGTTGGAGTCCAGGTCTCCATTGATTGGATAGAGACAACTCGGTTCGAGGAGCATCCTTCCGATGTCGATCTTCTGGGCAATTATCACGGCATAATCGTGCTGCCCGGCTTCGGAGCACGGGGAACAGAGGGCAAGATCAGCGCAATCAGGTATGCCCGGGTGCACAAAAAGCCGTTCTTGGGAATCTGCTTCGGATTCCAGCTTGCTACCATAGAGTACGCGCGCAACGTGCTGGGCTTGGAGGGTGCCAACTCGACCGAGGTGAATCCGAACACGCCGCATCCTGTGATCGACCTCCTGCCGGAGCAGAGATCGCTGGGGATAATGGGTGGCACGATGCGCCTCGGAAGTTACAAGATCCTTCTGAAGGAGGACACGACGGCGAGCAGACTATACGGTGCCACCGAGATATTCGAGCGCCACCGCCACCGATACGAGGTCAACCCGGAGTACTGGCAGAGGTTGCTGGACGGCGGACTGGTATTCAGCGGATGGTCGACGGACCGCCGGCGCGTGGAGTTCTTCGAGTTGCCTTCGCATCCGTATTTCGTCGGCACACAGTCCCACCCCGAATTCAAGTCTCGCCCAGGAAAGCCGTCCCCGCCGTACTTCGGCTTCGTAGCTGCAAGTGCAGAACTGGCATGACGCATCCGCGTATGGCGGCATCTGAGGAGCAGCGCGCCTTTCCGGCGCCCCCTCGGACCAGAGGCCGTTGCCCTGAGTTGCGGCGTGGCCGGCAGCAGTCCGCATGCAATCAGATGACTACGACGTTTGAGAAGTATCTCCGCATTACGCTCGCAGATCGTGCCATCTGCTCATCGCCTGCGGGCATGATGCCCTCGAGCCTGTTCTCCATCCCCAGCTCCTTCCACTTGTGGGCGCCGAGCGTGTGGTATGGTATTAGCTCAACCCTGCGAACATTGGAGAGCGAGCTGACGAATTCGCCAAGCCCTTCCAGCACCTCCTCGGAATCCGTCAACCCCGGGATCACTACGAAACGGATCCACATCGGTATGCCCTTTGTGTCCATATAACGTATGTTGTCCCACGTCTCCCTTCTCTCCAAGGCAGTGAGCTCCCTGTAGCCCCCGTCAGTCGTGTGCTTAATGCTTATCAGGAAGAGATCAAGATTCTCTGAGACAAGGTCGATATCCTTCTTTGTTCCGCAGGCGCTTGTGTCTATGGCAGTGTTGATTCCCATCTCCTTGCAGCGCCTGAACAACTCCGCGACAAAACCTGGCTGGTTTAGGGGTTCGCCGCCTGAAACCGTCACGCCGCCGTTTGACAGCGTGAGGTACGGTCTGCACCCCTCGATCTTCTTCATGACCTCTGCTACCGTGAACTCAGTTCCGCCTGCCCTGTCCCAAGTGTCTGCGTTATGGCAGAACAGGCACCCGCCCGTGCAGCCCTGCAGGAATATCACATATCTTATGCCCTTGCCGTCAACACCGCCAAAGCTCTCGAACGAGTGGACGCGGCCCCTTATCTCTTCCATTGCGGTCCACCTCACATCCTCTTATGCGATGATCGTTGCGCATGGAACGTCCGGGCGATGACCTCCCTCTGCTGGGACGGCGTCAGCTTCACAAAATTCACCGCATACCCTGATACCCTGATTGTAAGGTTTGGATACTTCTCCGGGTGCTTCATTGCATCCTCGAGCATCTCGCGCCGTAGGACGTTCAGGTTCAGGTGGTGTGCCCCCTTCATGAAGTATCCTTCGACCAGGAAGAACGCATTGTCTACTTGCTCCTCCCATGTGGTCCCTAACGACTCCGGCACAATGCAGAACGTATTCGAGATGCCGTCCTTGCAGGCCGAGTATGGAAGCTTCGAGACCGAGTTGAGAGATGCAAGCGCGCCGAGCATGTCCCTCTCATGCATAGGGTTTGCGCCCGGAGCGAATGGTTCGCCCGCCCTCCTCCCGTCGGGCGTAGCTCCCGTCTTCTTCCCATAGACGACATTCGAGGTTATGGTCAATATCGAGAGCGTATGCTCTGCATCTCTGTATGCCCTATGCTTCCTCAACTTTTCAATGAAGCCGCATACGATCTCCTTTGCGATCAGGTCAACCCTGTCGTCGTCATTCCCGAACCTCGGAAAGTCCCCCTCGATTTGGAAGTCCTTAGTTATGCCGCGGTCGTCCCGGATTGCCCTTACCTTTGCATACTTGATCGCCGATAGCGAGTCCGCTATCACCGAGAGCCCAGCCACGCCGAAAGCCATGAAACGGTGCAGATGCGTGTCTAGGAGCGCCATCTGGATCCTCTCGTAGTAATACTTGTCATGCATATAGTGGATCACGTTCATGGCATTGACATAGAGCGCCGCCATCCACTCGAGCATGACGTTAAGGTTCTTCTGCACCTGTTCATAATCAAGATATTCTCCCTCGGGTCTTGCCAGCCTGGGTCCGATCTGCGCTCCCATTATCTCGTCCCGGCCCTCATTGATGCTCATAAGCAGCACCTTCGGGAGGTTGCAGCGTGCCCCAAAGAACTGCATCTGGTTGCCGCCGCTCATTGCGGAAACGCAGCAGGCTATTGCGTAGTTATCGCCAAAGCCGCACCCCCGCATAAGATCGTCGTTCTCATACTGGATCGAGCTGGTCTCAATCGACATCCTTGCGCAGTACCTCTTGAACGGAAGCGGCAAGCCTTGCGACCAGAGGATTGTTATGTTCGGCTCAGGGGCCGGACCAAGATTCTTGAGCGTATTTATGAAACGGAACGCTGTCTTCGTCACCAGCGAGCGCCGGTCCTTCCCCATCCCTCCGAGCGATAATGTTATCCATGTCGGATCGCCGGCAAAGAGCTCATTGTATTCCGGCGTCCTTACATACTTGATCAACCTGCACTTGATTACGAATTGGTCAATCAGCTCTTGGGCCTCCTCCTCGGTAATCCTGCCTGATGCTAGGTCGCGCTCGAAGTAGATGTCCAAGAACGCATCTATTCTCCCAATCGACATCGCGGCGCCGTCCTGCTCCTTCGCCGCAGCAAGGTAAGCAAAATAGAGCCACTGGACCGCCTCTCTGCTATTTGAAGCCGGCCTTGAGATATCAAATCCATACGTTGCCGCCATCTCTTTCAGTTCAGACAGTGCCTTGATCTGCTCCGAAACCTCCTCGCGAAGACGTATGTTCTCGTCATTCATCTCAAGCGGCAGCTCCTCTAGATCGCGCTCCTTTGCGGCTATCAGCCTGTCAACGCCATAAAGCGGGACTCTTGCATACTCTCCTATTATCCGGCCCCTGCCGTAAGCATCCGGGAGCCCGGTTATCACGCCCGCCTTCCGTGCGGCACGCATATCTGGCGTATACGCTGAAAAGACGCCTTCATTGTGCGTCTTTCGATACTTCGTGAAGATATCGACGACCTTCGGGTCGACCTTGTAGCCATACGCCTCGCATGCCGTCTCGACCATGCGTATTCCCCCAAATGGCTTTATCGCTCGCCGCAGGGGCGCATCGGTCTGCAGCCCGACGACAAGTTCGTTCTCCTTGTCGATATAGCCCGGCCCATGACTTGTGATCGTCGAAACCGTTGTCGTGTCTATGTCAAGGACGCCCCCCTTCTCCCGCTCCCTTGCGAAGACCTCCTCGCAGCGCGCCCACAACCTCTTGGTCCGCTCGGTTGGGGCCGTCAAGAAATCCTCTCCCCAGTTATATTGATGGTAATTCGATTGGATGAAATCGCGAACATCTATCCGCTCCTTCCATAGCTTGCCCTCGAAACCCGCCCATTCTTGGAGCTGCATATTTGTAACCTCCCCGTTGCCAGCCAATCGATTATACTCCTTCAATCAATCCCTTAAGCCTCTGCGTCTCAGCCTCCGGATCGCGCGCCCGCGTTATCGCCCCGCCAACGACGAAGACTTCGACACCCGGCAGAAGCGCCCTGCCTATGTTCTCCGCATCCAAGCCGCCCGCAACACCGAGCGGGATCTTGGAGACATCAAAGAGCTTCTTCACGTCATCGAGGGGCATCTTGCCTTCTACAGCCTCGCCCAGCCCCGACTGCAAATAAAGGTAGTCGATCTTGAGCGGAAGCACATGATTGTAGCTTGCTATCACATCGTAAACCCCTATGAGGTCTACTGCAATCCCGCCTCCGCACGAGTGCGCCACATCGACCGCCTCCTCAATAGTCTTCGTGGTGGCGCTTCCAAGGACAGTCACATAATCCGCGCCCGAGTCAAATGCGAACTGCGCCTCGGTCCTGCCGAAATCGATTATCTTCAGATCTGCCATCGTAGGGACGCCCAGCTCTCTCTTGAGCCTCCCGACTGCGCTTATCCCCTCTTTCTTTATGAGCGGCGTTCCTGCCTCGATAATGTCTGCTCCACCCTCGACGGCCTTTTTGCCTATTTTTAGCGCCTCATCGATAGATGGCACATCCAATGCTACCTGCAACCTTCTCTTCATGTATCAGGACTCCCCTCGCGTTCTCTTCTTCGAGCCGCCAATCTTCGTGCGGACCGATACGACCTTCATTCATCCTTCACCTAATTTGATTGCAATCTGCAATAAAAACAATTTGCAACCTCTCCCCTCGATCTGGCAGCAGTTCGAGGTTACCTGTTACACCATCGTGGTGCGCCGAGTTGTTTAGGCGCTTGCTTCAGCGGCGTATCCTTAAGAAGGAGTGTTCATAATCCGATCAATATTCAGAAGGGGAGATAAACCCCCTTGCCTACAAATCACTTGAGCAGGAGCCTGACTTCCTTCACGTCGGTGCTGCATACCTTCTTGACGCCCCTGACCCCCGGCTTATAAGACGTCTTTACGAGCCCCGCCTCTTCGAGGATCCTCATCTGGGCGCTAGCATTCGCTTTGCTCTGCTTTATCAGCTCAGCAACCTCCTGCATATCTACCTCTTTCTGCTTGATGAAATTCAGAATCTGTATCCTAGTAGGCGAGGATAGCGCCATAGCCACCTTTGCTACGTTCTCGCCCTCAATTGTCAGGACACCGTCAACAGTCGCAATAACAACTTCACTCATATCAAGGCATCTCCCGATTAATCTTACCGAACAAATGAACAATATTTATACTTTTAAATCTTTCGTTTCAACCGTCGAACGCAATTTATTACTTATAAATACAACAAAAAGCTAATCTTATAAAGACAATAAGAATATTCTTATGCTAATATGAAACGCAGTATATAAATCTTTAGATGATCCGCCATGTCTGGTTATAAGCTGGTTCTAGGAATGGACAGGCTGCCGTCGTACGATTCATTCGCGGTTGCCATAGCGGACGATGGCGAAATCGTTCATAGGGGCGATTCTGTTTCGATCGACGCCATCATAAAAATGGCGAATTCGCATAAGGTTGACGCAATAGCGCTGGACAACATATTCGAGATAGGCGATGCAAGCGCGATCAGGCACTTCGTGAGCAGACTCTACGGCGCGGATCTGGTGCAGGTTACGGGATCGCCGGCAACGGGGTTCGTCACACTCTCTGTCATTGGAAAGCGGTTGGGCAAATCCTCTGGAGAAAAGCTCTCGCCATTACGCTCGGCCGAGGTCTGCGCGATTGCTGCCACCACAGGCATCGGCTACTCCATCAGGATATTCGACCCAGAGACTCGGATCACCATTGCAAAGAGGAGGAAATTCGGCACAGGCGGGATGAGTGCTGGGAGGTACCAGCGGAGCATGCAGGGCGCAATTCTGAACTTGACCAACCGGATCAGATCGTCACTGTCCTCCAAGGGCGTGGACTTCGACCTCTCCTTTAAGAAGGGCGGTCATGGCATCGTGGGGGCAACCTTCAATGTCTATGCCCCGCGGACCTCGCTCTATGGTCTCGTGCGCCCTCTACGGACATCGAGCATCAACGTCAGGGTCAGCCCGGTCCAATCAAAATCATTCGAATTCGTCCCAATCGGGAAGGCGGAGGCGCCCTCTTCCAAGAGGTACCTCATAGTAGGCGTCGATCCGGGGATGGTTACCGGGCTCGCGGTCCTGGACCTCAACGGGCGCATCATCCACCTCTCAAGTGGAAGAGGGATCACTCGCGGCCATATCGCTCGCACCATCGCCGATATGGGGCGCGCATTGGTCTTCGCCTCAGATGTCCGCCCCCCTCCATTCATGGTAACCAAACTGGCCTCATCGCATAGTGCCCTCCTCTTCGTGCCCGAGCAGTCGATCAAGGCCTCCGAGAAGTCCGCGATCGCTGAGAGATACCATTCAGAGCAGGCCATAAAGGCGGACGATACCCACCAGCGAGACTCGCTTGCCGCTGCTGCCAAGGCATTCGCGTCTTACAGGAACAAGCTTGAGCAGTGCATCTCGCATGCGAAGAACAGCGTCAATGCTTCCCAGATAGACGAGGTCAAGGCCTCCGTTATCAGGGGGATGAGCATAACCGACGCGATCGCGCAAGCCGCTGCGCCACCACCGGAACCCCGCGAGGCCCCGAAGCCTTTCCGAGGCTCCGAGCGGGCACATATCAAGGTCCTTGAGGCAAAGCCGGATGACGCGCGAAGAGAGCTCGCCATGCTGCGCGGGCAGCTCAACTCGCGGGATGCCGAATTGGAGGAGCTTCGAAACCAGCTGAGGCTGGCAAAGCTGGGCGCCCTCAAACCTAAACTCCCCGACTCCTACGAGTTCGAGCGGCGGATCAAGTCTCTGTCGAGCGAAGTGTTGCAGCTGCGGGCAGAAGTGGAGGGTGCCCGCTATGTCAATTCTAGACACGCCGCAGCCATTGAGCGGCTCGCCTCCGGCAGGTGTTTCGCCGTCAAGCGTTCGCCATCGCTGAGTGCGACTGCAGTGAGCTCTCCCGACGCCTTCGACAACCTTTCAATCATAGCCGTTGCGAACCTTGAGCGTCTAGATGATGAAATAGGCATTGCCATGAAGAAAGCAGGCATCTCCGCCGTGATAACCGAGTCTCGGCCGTCGGAGGCAATGGCCGTCAAGATGCTGGAACTCGAGATTCCTGTTATCATGTTGAGCGATCTGGAATGGGAAGGGGTAGGTCGCCGGCTCTTGATAGCGTGCGATTCAATGCAGAGCGCCTTAGCGAAAAGCAGGAGCGCTATCGCCGCACACTTCAAGAGCAGCCCAAGGAGGGTAAGGCAGCTCTTCGAGGATTATAGGAAAGATAGGTGGAGGTAACCTCAGTAGAGTGTTACCCTCTTGGCAAGGATCAACTCGGTAACCTTGTCGATACTGCCGAATTCACCCTCGACTATCGCCTCGATCTCCGCTTTCATGTTGCTGGTCAGCGGCCTTCCACCCTCGGATACGACCTGGACGTCCGCCATGTGCGGGTCGTCTATGGGCCTTCCAATCTGGCTGACGATCTTCACGTATGCCTCGTTCACGCCCTTGATCTTTGACACCCTGTCTGCAATCGATGCTGCCATCACATTGTATATCTTCCCAACATGACTGACTGGGTTCTTTCCGGCTGCCGCCTCGAGCGACATGGGTCGCTGCGGGGTTATGAGACCATTCGACCTGTTCCCCCTGCCCGTCTCTCCGTCGTCTCCCATCTCGGCAGACGTGCCTGTTACCGTAAGATACGCTATCCCTTTCTCCGGGATATCCGCATTGTTCAGGTAAACCTCCACAGGCATCTCGCACTTTGACGCGATCTTGTCCTCGATTGCCTTCTTGAGGTCCGCCTTCACCGAAAGGTAGTGACTCATGTCTGGTATGTTCTTGGAGACCATTGCCGCTGCGATCGTCAATTTGATCTCCTTTCCGGTCCTCAGACCCATGACCTTAATGTCCTCTCCGACATCAGGCATCCTCTTCTTGAGGTAGTCCGAGTTGACGAACCGTTCCGTATCAAAGACGAGGTTCTCAAGGGTGTCCCAAGGCGCATACCCGACGCCAAAGGAAGTGTCGTTTGCGCACGCATTGCCCTTCTTATTATCGTAATTGCACACTAGCGCAGTCGAGCCGTCTCCGATCCTGTGATCCACTATGACATGACTCTCTGTGTCGAGGTTCCTTATGTTGCTCTTGAGCCACCTCTTCGCAGACTCGACCGCAATCCTGCCGACAGGGACCTTCTCTTTGACACCGTCGTTGTCAACCTCGGTGGTCGCCCTTCCGGACATTACTATGTAGATGGGCGAGATGACCTCGCCGCCGCCAAAGACCGGCCTCGCCTCACCGCCGACGAGTAGCACCTTGTCGACATTGTGGTGGAGTATCGTGCCGAACCTCTTGCTATACTCCCTGCACAGCTCTAGGCTAAGCTCCTCGGATAGGCTGTCTGCAATGTAGTCTGGGTGGCCAAGGCCCTTCCTCTCTACAAACTCAACCATGTGGGACTCTATCGGCTGCTGCTGAAGATTTTCTATTATGACATTCCTGCCGGTCAAATTAGCGACCTCCGTAAACAATCATGCCTTAGGATAAATTACTAGTTAATATTATTTTCTAATCCTGATATTACTGCAGATAATCTGCTGCGCATGCCGCGTCACAAAAACCGGCGAGGTCCTTGTTATGGACCAACGGTCTTTATGTACAGTATGTTGTTTCCCCTTACGAGGATCTTCCCATACTTCGCATGCGGCGAATTGGCATCGTCCAAGCTCTCTACCGCGTCTGTAAGTATCAGGTTCATAGTAAGGTCATACTTTTGCAGATTGCCAACATACTCGTGCCCGTCTTTCAGCTTGACAAGTATCTGGTTATGCAGGGATTTGTTGAGTAGCCTGATCGGCTCGCTTCGCATTTATGACACCAATCCTATCGAGTGGCATCCTTATTATATAAATTTCGCACTAATCCGCGCCATCTCCCCGCACGGGCTTCCTGCCCACGATGAATGCGTCCTTCATACTGTCCGAATCTATAAACTGGAGATCCCCGCCGTAAGCCTCGGCAACCTCCCCTATTCTCTGCGACTTCCTAAGGATGCTTATGGCCGCCATCCCCCCCTCCTTCAAGACGCGCATTATCTCTTCCATTCCCCTCTTCGGATCGTCGATGAGCTGGATTACGCTGATCGAGTAGACCATGTCGCAGCAGCCGTCGATTATCGGCAGCGCTTCGATGTCTGCCAGGATCAGGTCTACCTTCTCAGTTGCCTTCTTGCGCGCCTCTCTTAGCATACTAAGGGATGCGTCCACCCCTACTATGCGCCGCGCCGCGCCCAGGCTCCTGAATAACATGCCTGTGCCGCAGCCCGCGTCGAGGATCAGGCTGCCCGCCTCCGGCTTCGCCCTGCCAAGGACGAACCCTATCTTGATCATCTGCTCGTCTGAATATCTCGCATCATAGATGGGTGCCGAGGCATCGTAATCCCCGATTATGCTCCTCTTCTCCATCTCCTCTCACGTGCCAGTCAAAGGTTTAAAAGGTGAAACTGATAAACTATTGGATGCCGAAGCTTTGACTTCGGAGGTGAACAATGTGGCCGAGGAGGCACCAATTACAGTACGACCGGCAATGCCCAGAGACGTAATTTTGGTCGGCAAGAAACCGATAATGAGCTATGCCATGGCCGCCTTGATGCAGATGACCGAGTCAGGCATCATTACGATCAAGGCCAGAGGGCGAGCCATATCCAGAGCAGTCGATGTCGCAGAAGTCGTCAGCAACAAGTTCCTCAAGGGGACAACGGTCAGCAAGATTGTGAAGATCGACACCGAGAGGGTTGGCGAGCCACCTAAGAACGTCTCGACGATAGAGATTAAGGTAACTGGAAAGACCGAGAAAAGTTGAGCGACCCATTTACCTCAAAAAATATTTTTTTATAGTTCCTCTGCTGTTATCCGCCCTCCTTTGTCCTAATGTTACTGCAGTCCCGCCCTCATTCGCCCGCCGTGTGCATCCATCGTTACAAAGCATGGTCCAAAATCCTTGACTGGTATCTCCCAGACCGCCTCAGGGTCGCCGAGCTCCCTCCAAAAGACCCGCTTGACTTTCCCTGAAGCCCTTGCCGCAAGGGCCCCGACGCCGCCTGGGTACTCCATGTACACTGCCCCGTTCTTCACGAGTGCCTCCGCCGTCTTCTGACCCATGCCTCCCTTCCCGACTATCCCCCTCAAGCCTGTCCTCTCGATAACCTCCGGCTCGCTGCGCTCCATCCTCATGCTGGTGGTCGGTCCTGCCGATACCACCGTGTCCCCCCTCATTAGCGGTCCGCAATGGTAGATCGTCCCGCCCTTCAGGTCGAAGGGAAGTCCGATCCCTGACCTGAGAAGCTGCAGCGCCTTGAGGTGCGCCTGGTCCCTCATCGTATACAGCCTCCCTGTAAGGTAAACCACATCGCCCGCAGCCAGCTCGAGGACCTGCTCCTCAGAAAGTTCGGTTCCAAGCCTCAACTGTGCCCTCATGCCCCTCACCTGCATATCCTAAACTCCCCTCCTTGCCATTCTGCTACTACCCTCCTCAGTGCCCAGCACTGGATGTTCACGGTAACAGGCAGGCTGGCCGTGTGACAGTGCGCCATCTCGATATTCACCTTAAGCGCTGTGTTTCTGCCGCCGAAGCCCATCGGTCCTATGCCCAGCGCGTTGATGTCGCCGAGGACCTCCCTCTCGAGCTGCGCCACCTGCCTATCATCCGCCTCGCAGTCAAGCCTCCTCATAAGGGCCCTCTTGGCGAGGTGCCCGGACCATTCGAGATTCCCGCCGATGCCGACGCCCAACACGATGGGCGGACATGGCTTGGGGCCTGCGGCCTTGACCGCATCCAGCACCGCCCTCCTGACCCCGTCTGCTCCCTGATCCGGGTCAAGCATGTAACTCCTGCTTACGTTCTCGGAACCGGCACCCTTTGCCATTATTCCGATCTCCACACGGCCATCAGCCTTTCCGGCCCGCTCAAAATGCACGATCGGGTTCCCCCTCCCTAGATTCCTCCCATCGTTCTCCCTGCTGAGGGGGCTCACCGTGTTCGGCCTGAGCGGCACCTCCTCCGTTGCCCTGATTAATGCCCCTTCGATGACCTCGTAGACCCTCGATGCATCTGGCGCCCCGCTTACGAAGAAGACGAGCGTGCCTGTATCTTGGCACATTGGTATGCCCTTCTCCCTTGCGTATCTGACATTCTCGAGGATGGCGGAGAGCACTGCCTTTGCGTTCCCCTCCTCCTCAGCCTCGCACCTCCTCAGGGATGCCTCGACATCATCCGGGAGATCCGTTTCAAGGACCCGAATCGCCTCGACAAGGTCGCCCTGCTTCAAATCCCATCACATCGAAGTCTTCTTAAGCCATATGCTGCAAATAAAAATGCCGAGTGGTAATTCGATGTCAGTGTACGATTCCCTCCATAGGTACGAAGCCGCCGCCTCCCAGACCGTCCGGTACGTTTACTTCAAGAGCCTCCCGAGGGCCGAGCAGGACCTGCAGCCGCTCAGGCAGAAGGTGCTGTCGCTGGGGGAGCCGGGCAGAGGCTTCTACGATGCCCTGAGAGGGATATACACGTCGGCAAAGGAGCGCGATCTCACCTCTCTATTCATGAAGCTCTACCGGCAGAGCAGCCCTGCTGAGATCTCCGCGCTCTCCGAGACATTCAGGAAGGAGGCCTACCGGACAACCACCGACGACTACGAGCGCGGCTTTCTGATCGCATGGGAGATCGCATCGAAGACATTGTCCGAGCTGAAATCCTCGTACCCTGACTATCCCCTCAAGGACGAGCAGCCGGCAGAAACAAAGGCGCCTGAGGCTGAGGACTCGGTCTCCTTCGATGTTGCGCCTAGAAAGAGGCCTAGGCAGTCACCGGATAAATCATATTGATTGAGATCACCCAAAATACGAACCAGAGGAGGAAGAACGAGAAGACTCCGGTCAGGTAGAACTTCTTAACCTCTGTTATCTTAGAGAACGACGGTATGCCATATCTGAAGAGCATGTAGGTTACCAAGTAGAGCAATATGCCAAATGAAAGTCCCGTAATGCCCGTTAAATTCATGACTCCAGTGACTATCCCGCCGATAATCGCAAATAGAACCCTGATGTAATACATCCTTCTGTAGAGGCCGTTTGGTTTAGGAGGCGGAGGCATTGAAGCTTTGTCTGACATCACTCGACATCCTCGCTACGGTAAAAGAACTTAGTTCCGCCCTTATAAGTGCTCGCATAGAAAACGTCTACCAGCTGGATACTGGCGACTTTCTCTTCAAGGTCCACGCAAGGGACGGGCCACTCGCGCTGATCGTTACGCCGGGGATGCGTATCAACATAACACGATTCAAATACCCCATTCCGGACAAGCCAAGCCCACGCGCCTCAAACCTGAGGAGGCTTCTCAACGATTCCAAGATCGAGTCTGTAGGGCAGGTCGATTTCGACAGGATACTGTACCTCGAGACGCGTTCCAGCGAGGGGAAGTGCTGGACCTACTTCGAGCTCTTCGGGGACGGCAATGTCATAGTCGCTGATGAGGCTGGCATAATTCGATTCGCTCTGGAGAGCCGTTCAATGAAGGACCGAACCTTGAGGCTAGGTGTCAGGTACCTCCCGCCGCCTCAGCGGGGGCACGCCCTGCGCTCCGACGACCTGCCCCTCGACGCCGTCCGTTCGCAGAACGTCAACCTCATCCGGGCGACAACACGGGTGTTCAACATCCCGCCGGAGGTGGCAGAGGAGGCTCTCCACAGGTCCTCGCTTGATGCTAACTCTCCCGCCTCAAGCTTGGATGAGCAATCATTGGCACTATTCGCCAAGAGCGCCTCCGCGATTATCGATGAGGTCGGCTCGGGCACCTTGAAGCCATGCATAGTCCTCGAGGGGAGCAGATACATCAACGTACTGCCTGTCGACTTCCTGTCCATAAAGAACGAGAAGAGATGCTACCCCACCTTCAATGAGGCCATCGATGAATACTTTGCGGCGATCTCAAGGGAAGGGATCGATTCGAAGAGGCGCTCTCCCCTCGAGGAGGAGATCAAGAGCCTCGAGGCGATCCTTGCAAGACAGGTCGCCCACATTGCGGCAATGGAGCAGCAGAAGGCCGAATCAACAGCCGATGGAAAGCTGATCCTCAGCCACATAGCCGACGTTCAGGCTCTGATCAGCGCGATAGTTGGCGCACGGAGATCAGGAAAGGACTGGTCAGAGATAATGCCCCCTCCTTGTATCGCCTTAAAGAGTATCGACAAGTCGCGGGGAATGGCCCGCGTTGTCATCGGCGAAAGGGAGTTGGAATTGGACTTTAAGCTGAGCGCGACCGGAAACGCAGAGCGCCTCTTCGCCAAATCCAAGGAGGCTGCCCAGAAGCTAGATGGGCTGAAGACCGCCGTCTCCGAGACGGAAAGCAAGATCGCCAATGCTCGGGCAGGCCTGTCGGAGGTCAAGCAGGTCGTAATTGCCCGTGCGCTGAGAAAGGAATGGTTCGAGAAGTTCCGCTGGACGCGCTCCACCCAGGGATTCTTGATGATAGGAGGTCGCGACGCCACTCAGAATGAAGTCCTATTCAAGAAGCACATGGGGCAGAGTGATGTCTTTGCCCACGCTGACATGCCCGGAGGATCAGTGGTCATAGTCAAGTCTGAGGGGAAGGCCATTCCCAACGAGACGAGGGAGGAGGCCGTTTCGTTTGCCGTTTCGTTCTCCAAGTCATGGAAGGCTGGCGTCGGCGTAGCGGACGGCTACTGGGTCAACTCTGAGCAGGTATCAAAGTCGCCACCTTCGGGCGAGTATATCGGCAAAGGCGCGTTCATGATATACGGGAGCCGCAATTACGTCCGGAATATCCCACTCTCGGTCTGGATAGGTGTCAGGATAAACGAAGAGGGCTACAAGGTAATCGTCGGCAACGACGCATACGTCAGCTCAAACGCAACCGTTTACACCCAGCTGAAGCCTGGCGAGCTAGAAGGGGCCGCCCTCGTCCGCAAACTTAAGGACCTCCTCGCCGAGAAGGGTGGGGCCGACATTGCTCCGATCATAAAATCGATACCCGAAGGCGACTTTTTGGCGGCTATGCCACCTGGAGGGGCCTCTCTATGATCTTCTCAAGGGTATAAATAGAGGCTGACCGAATATATGCTTGGGGCTGCAAATGGTCGGCATCCGCGCTAGAGTAGTTGTTGGAGACGTCATGACAAAGAAGCTCATCACCCTGCCTGAAACATCGAATGCCCATCAGATTGCCGTCGCCATGAGCGGAAACATGATTGGCTCCGTCATAATAACTCGGAACGACCGACCTCTTGGAATCATCACAGAGATGGATCTCGTCGAGCGTGTCCTTGCGCGAGGTCTTAATCCAGAGACGACATTGGCTCGGGACATAATGTCCTCCCCGGTCTCGGTGGTCGATCCACGTTCTGACATCATGGAAGCGGCGAGGAAGATGGCCAAATACCGCATACGCAGACTGGTCGTTGTGGATAAAGGCAACATGGTTGGAATAGTGACGTCCAGGGATATCCTGACCACCGCACCCGAACTGGTCGAGATACTCGCGGAGGCATCGAAGAATCGCCTCGTCTCCTCCAAGAGGGATGATGTACTGGCGGGATTCTGCGACAGTTGCGAGGAATGGTCAGACACGTTGAGCGAAACAAATGGCCAATTCTTGTGCGACGAGTGCCGGTTAGGCTAGGGTGGATATAACCGCGCAAAATGGGTGAATCGACACATGGCAACTGCACGCCTATTTTGGGATATGTTCTTCAAGGTGCATCCTGGCGTCCTCATTGCAGCCCTCATGCGGAGCGATTCAAAAGGTGGCGCATACTGGCGCAGATATTTGTCATTCAAATTGGAGGAATAAAAATGGAAACGACGGTCAAGGATCTTATGCAAAGTCCTGTCAGGGTTGTCAGCAAGGGAGACACAATAGCGCACGCCAGAAACATCTTCCTCAGGGAGCGAATCAGCCGTCTTGTCGTTGTTGATGGAAGTACGCCGATAGGCATGCTGGCCAAGAAGGATGTCGTGGTGGGCCTCAGCAACTACAGGATGAGGGCTAGGGAGCTCGGATCGATATCAATCCAGGAGGTCATGAGATCCCCTATCAAGGTCATCAATGAGGGCACGCCCCTAATCGATGCGGCTAGGCTGATGGTCTCCGAGAACATCCGTGGTTTTCCGATCGTTGAGGAGGGCGGTGCGCTTGTCGGCATAATCACAAAGACCGACCTCACTCGCTTCTTCTATGAGCACTATGCTGGCAAGTATAAGGTATGCGATGTTGCCTCGAAGAGGGACTATGTGCCAGTGCTTCATGGAGGTCACACCGCCCTAAGGGCAGTCGACCTGATGCAGGAGTACCATACCGACCGCATAGTTGTGGTGGAAGGCGAAAAGCCAATAGGGATAGTTACCGAAACCGACCTATCGTTCCTGCGCAACTACCGGTCTGGCAGTGGCCCCCATAGGGGGGAGGCAGCATACGACGAAGAACAGGCGCCGAGCCGCGTTTACTTGTTGCCGACCGTTGACGACATCATGACTAGGGATCCTCTCGTGGTGGACATGCTGTCAGATGCTGCCTCTGCAGCAGGAATGCTGCTCGACAACGGTATAGGCGGAATGCCCGTCATCGACGAGCGGGGGGCACTCACCGGGATGCTTACAAAATTCGATTTCGTGAAGATTATTGCTAGGGAGGCAAATTAAATGAAATTGAGTGATGTCATCTCAAAGGACGTGCCGGTACTAGACAAGGACAGGCCACTCCTCGATGCTCTTGAGGTGCTGAACGAGCAGGAATACGAGAGCATCTGCATAGACGAGGGCGGAAAGATGGTCGGTTCGATCTCATACAGGGATATCCTCTTCAGGATTGGCGCCCAGAGGCTGCGCGCAGTCGCACCCGAGTCGCTGTACATCTCCGGGTTCATGAAGGATTTCAATGCCTCCGCATCCAACGACACCTCGATCCGGAAGGCCGCAAAGATGATGCTTGAGCAGAACGCCAGCTGCCTTCCTATGTTCTTCGGAGAGACCTTCCTTGGAATCATCATGAAACGTAGCATGCTCCGCTTCGTGCTTGAGAAGGACGTGCCAATATCCGGCCTGATAAGGCGCAAGTTCCCCACGCTGCGTTCGCATGATCGCGTGATACAGGCTAGGAAGCTGATTCTGGACGCTGGCATCCCCATAATACCTATCCTGAATGAGGATGGGCGGCTCCTGGGCGCCATGGGTGAGGCCGAGGCGCTGAACTCGCTGATAGACTTCCACAAGTACGTTCCAGAGAAGCACCAGAAGGCGAGGATAAGGCAGCTCTCGATAGGCGCAACGATGAAGGCCGGCTACCCGACTACAGACCTCGATAGCAGCCTTGGCGCTGCCGCTCAGAAGATGCTCAAGGAAAAGATCCCTGCCTTGGTCGTGACCGAATCGTCCAAGGTAGTGGGCATAATCTCCTCCGATCAGATCCTTGAGTATATCGTGGGGAGCTTCCCTGAGGAGCAGTAATGATGCGCTTCCTAGCGGATGCCATGCTTGGAAAGCTCGTCCGCTGGCTGCGTATACTTGGATGCGACACATCCTACCTCCCGGAGCTGCAAGACTCCGCTCTGCTCGAATTGGCCGTTGCAGACGGACGCACATTGCTAACGAGGGACGTCGGGTTGCACAGGGCCGCGATTCGGAGGGGCATCCCGTCGATCCTCGTGAAGTCGCATTCGATCAGGGGGCAGCTTGCGGAGCTCTCCCCTCCTGTGAGCCTCAGCATATACGAGAGCCGGTGCCCCCTCTGCAACGGCGCGCTAGATGCTGTGGCTCGGGCGGATTTGAGCGCCCCGATCCAACCGATTCCCAGCAAGGGGGCGCTTTGGCGATGCATCGGCTGTGGAAAGCTTTATTGGAACGGTCGCCATTGGGACAGCATAACTGAAGTCATCGCGGACCTCTCAAGGTGATGATTTTGTATACTCTCGAGGAGGGTACTTTTCTAGTAAAACT
>CAZEMX010000008.1:0-41565 GCA_964513415.1 uncultured Nitrososphaerota archaeon | reverse complement strand
CACCTTTAGTTGCAGTAATTACCGTTCCTGATTTCGTTAAAGAGGTTATAGCATTTCCTGTACCTTCTACAGTTATACCTATAGAACTACCTAAATTCCATCTCTCTTTATCCTCAGCTGTAACATGTATAGTAGTATCAGCTATGTGTGCTTGAATATTGGTATTTGCAGGTTCATAGATAGAATTATCCAATGTCCAAATATCATTTACCTTCTTTAAAAAACCATCTGAGGTAAGTCCAGATATTTGTGTAAGATAAGTATTTAAAGGTTGCTTATTATCTAAAGCTGCTTGTACAGCTATTGAAATAGGTTTATTCAGGTCAGATGTATTATCTACATTCCCTAGTCCAAGACTTTCTTTTGTTATAGAGGCAATAGCAGTAGATACAGCTTCAGAAATAAGATAATTAGCTGTACTACCAGAAATTACTCTTGGAGCTGTAGAAACTCCTTCAGTAATCTCCTCTACGGTAAGATTTGAGTATGGGAGTCTTCTTCCAGTTGGACCTGAATATATTGCCATAGCTACTTAGATTTTAAAAGTTCAATTTAGCTTTTAATTCTTTTATAGCATCTATTAAAAAAGGTATAAGTTTTATATAATCAATTGCCTTATATTGACCATCATATATGGTATGCACAATATCAGGTATTACATTTTCTACATCTTGAGCAATTAATCCATACTCTAAAGCATCTGTTTTTGTACTATTAAGCTCCTTAGCCAAATCATTCCATTTATAACTAACAGGGTATAACTTACTAATTATTTCCAAGGAATTAAATATAGGGAATATATCTCTTTTTAATCTTATATCGGAAGCAACATATGCTGTAACTTCCCCTGTAGCTGTTATATTACCATTTGCAGTAAGATTACCATCTACATTCCCAGTACCATTAAATGGTTGACCCCAGATAGTTCTTGTTGTAGTAAGTTTGGATGCACTAAGAACATTTTTTGCAGAGTCTGCAGTATTGTCCACATTACTTAAACCAACATCAGATTTAGTTAAAGTAACTGCACCAGTTTTTCCTGCAACTGATGTAACAGTATTTACTTGAGCACCTGCTTGTATTCCATCAAGTTTAGATTTATCAGCAGCACTCATAAGACCATTTGTAGAAGTTGTAGCAATATTATATGTAGTATCCTGTGAAGGTATCCCAAGAGCTGTAATATCTGACTTGGCAACAGCTGTAGCTCCAGAGACATGACCTAAATTATCTACTATTATCTTATATAATCCTAAAGCTCTTTCTGTATATGTAGGATGAGTGTATGTAATTCCACCAGTACCAGTAGTAGAAAGAACTCCGTCTGTAGTTATAGTTAATCCTGAACCTACTTTTATACCTCCAAGAATTGTTGGAGTAGCTACTGGAAGAATAGAAGTACCTCCACTTTCTCCCAATCCATATGCTGAAATTTCACCTACAGAATATAGTTTCTTTAAAGCTTTGATAGCATTATTAGTACTATCCAGCTCAAACATAGTCTTTAATTGATTGATGAAAATCTTATCGGTAGAATTTAAAAGGCCTGAAACAGACTCTGTAGCTACTGCATTATTTACTGTAATAGCTTTAAAAGCACTCCCAACTCTAACTATAAATTCATTAGTACCCGCAAGAGACGTTACCGAGCCATCTATAATAATATTCCCACCAGAACCTATCTTTGCATTTACTTCATTAATAGCACCTACAATATTCTTTGATATTGTTGCCAGATTATTATCTGTAATCCTCTGATAAGGTGTCAAATCTACAGAGACCTGTGCAGGAGCTTCTATAGTACTCTCTGTCCAAACTCCATTAGAAGATGTACTAATGTAATATCCTGTAGAACTAAGAGGATTCTTTGTGTAGGCTGTCCAACCATTAGGGGGATTAGGAAAGAGTGATTGTAACTCAGCCAGAGTACCTTGATACCATTTATTACCACTACTTGCAAGTGTATCTACATATGCTTTATCTGCTTTTAAATCTATTTGGGTTTGTAAACTGTTTATACCAGTAGTATATACGGCAGTAGTTACGTAACCAACATCATTTGTAAGTTGTGATAACTTGGTTATAGGGCTTCCTGTTTCTACTTTAACAACAAGTTTATCATCTTCAATACCACCTTGAAACCAATATTCTGTAATAGTTTTACCTACAATTATACCTACTGTGAGACCTTCCCTTCTAAGTTCTATAGGTATGGCAGCTAAAGCTTCAGTAGTAGTATTATAGGGTCCGTACTTGGCATCTATATTAGAATATGCACCCCTAACTATATATAGAGGATTTGTTATACCTATCTTTACACTCATAATAGACTGTTTTAAATATTATATAATTACTTCTACAGTTGCATCAAAAGCTACAGGAAATTCACAATACCATAAGGTATAAGAAACACCTTCTATAAGAATTTCTTCTCTTGTATATATATCTATACCAATATTAGGCTCATAAAGCCAGTCTCCTCTAAAGCTTGCGTTTTCAATTGTTTTTATTGAATACGTGCTAGGTATAGCTATATAATGACCTTTCTTCTCAACTCTCAAACTGAATGAATTAGTCTTACTATATACATTATATGTATTTCCTGCCAAGATATCATTTAATGTAGGCTTGTAATCTACTTCACCATAATATATAATTCTATAATTAGTAGGACAATTAAATGACATCTTACTATTTATATAAGTTATTATCTTATCTGCTTTTGAATATTCCCCTAATTCATGAGAGGCACAGGCTATTTGGAACATATTCCAACTATCTATTAAGTCACCAAGTGTTTTTCCACAAGGGTTTATACCAAGACATTTATCAATAAATCTTCTCCCATTACAATTACCTATACTATTAGTACCTATGGAAGAAAGACTTCTTAATAGATTGTCATAAATACACTCATATTCATTTGGAATTCTGAGGTATATATAGTTTCCTACTACTTCTATTGCCATATTCCTATTCTATTGAGTAAAGATACAAAATTCTCATCATCTTTAAAATCTTCTTCGTAAAAATCTTCTAATAAATGATTTATAGTACTTATTCCAAATACTAAAAAAGGAGTAGTTTTAGATTGTTTTAATCCAAATTCAATATAATCTATTTGTCTTGTACATATATCTACACCTTGTAACTTTATATAGTCTTTTTCCATAGTAATATAATTAAAAAGGTAAGGCAGGAAACCTTACCTTTTTAGTTTATTCTATACTATAGTCTTAATAGCAGAAGTACCTGCTTTAACTGCCATAGCATTCAATATAGTTACCAAAGCTGCTCTTGTAGTTGTAGATGCTGTAGGAACAGCAATAACAGTAAGAAGATTACTTAGGTACTCTCCCCAGCCAGCAGTAGAATATTGATCATATACTACATTGAATTGGTCATAATTTGCAGATTTATCGGCAAAATATTTAAATCCAGGTAAAGCCAAACCTACAGCAGAAGATGCTCTATAAGGTCCAGGTCTTCCATTCCAACCACCAGCATGATACTCTTTCTGTGCAATATCATATCCAGCCCCTTGTTCATCAATAGCTTCCTGTAAAACACCAATACTAAAATTAGGACAAGTTTCTCCAATAGCAGAAGCTATAATAAGAGTCTGACGAGGATTGTAGTATTTGGTATTTATATCACAATACTGATTAATTGCGACAGGATTTGTAGTAACTTTAATACCTGTTGCTCCAGTAGTATTAGATAGTACTGCAGGAGCTACAATAGTTGAAGTTACACCAGTTACTGTAATAGCAGGAGTAGGTTTAGGTAAACCTTTAATTGTAACTACTGCACCAGTAGCAGTAGCAGTAAGATCATCATCTGCATCAATAGTTGCAGCAACTTTAGTAGCTACAGCTGCACCAGTATTATCAGCAGATGTAATAGTAGTTGTGAAAGTCTTATCTCCAATAACAGTAACTACAGATGTAGAAGAACCATATGCCCCATAAGTGATATCAGCAGAGTTCTTTACAGGAACAGCAGTAAACATACCAGAAGCATCTGCATTAAAAGCTTCAAGAAACTTTTTAACAAGATGTTCAGCAGTAGGAGAAGTAATAGGATCACCACAGTCAGTTTTTATAACATATGTTTTTGCAAACATATTGTATCCCTGACGCATATGGACCTGCATATTACGGAACTCAAATTTTACAGCATACTCTGTATCCCATTGAAGATTTGAGAAATTTGAAATCTCAAAAATATAGGGTTTACCTGCTGTATAATTCTTTACATTTATATCCCTCAGATTTTCAAGTTGAATAACTTGACCTGCAGAATAATTAACATCAGCAAGAGCACCATCTTTATGTACACCAACTGCAAAATAAACTTCTTTTGGAATTGCAGCTGCATCAACAGCAAGATTTGTCTCAGCATTAAACAAGCCTATTTGTCCATCAGCTAGAGAATTAATAGAAGAACCTGCTGCTGGAAGACCTGCATTACCTTTTGTAACAAGGATTTGAAATACTTTGTTATTTGTACTCATAATTTTAAATAATTTGATTTAGTGATAATTTGTCTTTTTTAATCTGGTAATCAGGAATTTGTAATTGTCCTGTTGCTAATAAAACTGCAATATCCACAATTTTCCTATGTGTATGTTCTGGAAGCTCACAATTTACAGAACCTGTCAAGGGTAAGTCAATTCCAGGAAGTTTATAAGAACCCCCTTGAAAATCCTTAGCATTATGAATATATTTTAGTTTCTTTATATAAGTCAAAAAAAACTTTTCTATAATAAAATCTTTTGCATATAGTTTTATACCGTTTTGATTAAAAACTGCATTAATTGTTCTCCATTCAAAAGAACTACAGTCAAAAGGGCTATTTTCAAAGTCATCATCATGTTGTCTTATATATGTCTTAAAGCTGTCTTTTGTACATGTGCCTTTTCTAATATTAGAATATGAATTTATATATATCCAAAAATCCTTTGGCAGTATTACATTTTTATCAGTATCTGGTATTAATGGAGAGTTTTCAACAACAACACTTCTAATGTCCATAATAGTCATTGTTCCAACTTCAAAACCATATTGTATGGCTTTTCTTGGAAAAGCAACTATCTCTACAAAGATTTCCTGAGCTTCATTCAATAACCAGTCTATCTGAGGTATTATCAGATTTCTATATTGCTGACTGTCTATCTTATTCAGCTTCATTTTGACATCATAGTGCATTTGTTCTATTTCCATCACTCATTTACTTGTGCTAAGATTCTTATTTTAAACTCCTGATTCTCTGGAGCATTTAGATAATTTACAACATCATAAATATCTTCTCCTAATGTAGAATCATGATACATAATCTTATGTCCAACCTTTTCAAAGATGTGCCTCTGCAAAGCCTCCAAAACAAGAGCTTGAGTAGCAGTATCATCTTTGTTCATCTTTAAGTATCTAAGAACTTCATCTGCCTTACTTTCAATTAATTTATCCAGTTCAACCTCAATAAAATTGTCAGATTTACCTTTTAAGTTTTTAGCTTTCAAATAATTTCCATCAGCAGATAAAATTAAAATCATCTGAATTTTTCTATCTTTAGATAGCTTGGCTGTCTCAATTACAGCTTTCTTTTTGATTTCAATCTTAGAAGCTTTTTCTTCAATTTCTTCGCTTTCATCAAAAATTATATGAGTAGCTTCAGGGAACATTCCTTCTTCATACTCTTTTAATGAGTTAGCTACAAATCTTGAAGCCTTGCATACTTTTACCTTTATAAAGTCCAAAGGATTCTCAGTATCAAATAACATTGTCCTATTTTCCAACTTAATTTCTCCTGCCTTTGTATCCCAGAATGGATGAGGTTCTTCTAAATTAAATTGATTGGACAAATCAATCTTCAACTTTTCACCATATTCTTTTGCTTCTTCTTCGGTAAGACCTGTTGCATAGGTCATACTATCTACATTCACTAATGCTCTGATAGTTGTTGGTCTTGTAAAACTTTCATTACCTTTTTTACCATGCCATTTTTCTCTTTCAATGGGCTTGATTTTTACTATTGCCATATAAAAATTTTTTTATCTAATTATAAAACTCAATTGTAAAGTTCAGTAAGATTTTTACTTCTTACTCAGTTCTAAGAAAAACTGTTTTTTATTAAATTCTGCCATCTTTGTAGAGTTTTTAAAATTCATACTCTACAAAGATAGGCAAAATTTATGATGTCACATCTTCAACATTTTTTACTAGTTTCTTGAAAGTATGAGTTCACCACATCTTGTTATATCATGAATATGCAATCCACAGGATTTTTCAACGTGCATTTCATAATAAGAGCCAGAGTGTGCAGCAGTTCCACCATTAATAGGACCATAAGGACCATATAAACCCTGAACATAGCCAAAAGCAAAACCATCTTTCTTATTCATAATCTTAATATTAGACTTATTGCCTTCACCATTAAGATCAAGGAAAGTAATACGTTGGGACTCAACTGGGAAACCTGTAATTGGATCAATTTCAAAGTTAATACTCCTGTCATCATACAAAGGATTATGTACAAGTTCCAAAGAACTTCCATTAGCCATGTTGTACTTAACAAACTGATAACCAGCTTCTAAAGCATTAACGTGATAATCAGATTGAACCTTATTAGTATAAACTTCAACATTTTTGATAAATCCAGATTTGTTTTGCCAGTCTTGAATTGCTCTGTGGAACTGTAACATACCATATTCACCAGTAAAACCTTTTACTTGACGACCTTGTCCAGGTTTAACACGAGAGTAGAAGATATCCATTAGATATTCTTCAATTAATTTTGCAGTCAGTACAGAATAGCGGTGTATATGAGAGTCCTCAAGTTGTTCCTGAATACCAGGTCCTGATCTTACAGGTCTTCCATTAGCACCAATAACATTATCGGTACTACGAGAATACCAGAAACCTCTTTCAAGTTCTCTATACCATTGCTGCCAGTACTCAATTTCAGCATATTTAATCCAGTTGGTTACCATTTCAACCTTACCATTATCCCTAATAACAGGAATAGCAACAGCCAATACTTCAGTAGCAGCATAGTTGGTAATCTTGTACTCTTTACGATAGAGAGACATCCTGTTTTGTAAAGAAATAGGTAAACTGAACTGGGTAGAACCAGATTGTTCAGCTGCTTCTTCATATTTAGAATAAAGCTTACCCCATTGCTGTCCATATTGCAGATATTTTACTGGCAAGAAATCTTGTGGATTTCCAGATGCCATAACTACTGTATATACCCAGCCATCACCATGAGGAACAGGATTATCCTGAATACGTAGTTGGAATTTCTTGTTAGAAGTTCCAGGGTGGATATAATCACCATGCAGATACCAATTCTCATCCAATTTAATTTTGAAAGGTCTTCCATATTTACCTGGAGTGGTATTAGTAGATGGTTCAACATTCTCCAACACAATTAAGGGTCTTGTATTAGCCCCTTTCAAATCCCACTCCCAACTAGTTGTACCAATTGTTTCCTCTGTAAGTTTATTACCCATCAACATAGAAGAAAGTGGATTATCAGAATAGTAATTTTTTGCAGAGAAAAGTTGGTCCATAGTTCCTACCAACTTTTGTGGTTTTGCCAATAGAGCAGCACCTAAATGGTTTTGCTCAGTCATATTGGCATTCCATTGCATTTCTTTTGTAATTAGTTTACTTCCTAATGTAGCCATAGTTTTTGTTATTTATTAAGTTAGTCTCAAAGATAGTCAATCAACCTTTTTTTATTTTGTGAGCTTCTTTCTTGAGGTGATTTCTTTTCTTGTCTTTCTATATCTTTTTTTATTTCTCTGGTTGATTTTGTTACAATACCTTTTTTAAGATCACTGAAATCAAAGTCATTTTTTAAAATTTTAGCCAGAGCAATAATTTTCTCTTGATCCTTTAGAGCTTCAAATAAGTCTTTGTAGAAGGGACTTATTGTTCTTCCATCCTGAAGCTTTATAGAATTATCACTTATATATGATGGTAAATCCTTAGCCTCTTTTGCAGATATATTTAAGCCTTTTATTTCATTATTTTTGGAAAGAATTTCATTAAGATCTCTCTTGAACTTAATCTGATTTTCTCTTGCAAGTTGTTTTTGTTTTTGTTGTTCCTCAATTTGTCTTCTAGTATATTCTTCTCTTTCCTCTTTCCACTTATCAAACTTCCTTTGAGAAATAGAAGCTAACTTTCCAGATTCTTTTAAGAATTCTATATTAGCATCTATCAATTCCTCATCCTCTTCCCCATCTTCCATCATAAGATATTTAAGAACTTTCTCCTGATTTTTAGTATCAGACATATCTATGTTTTCATCAATTTCGAAAGTTTCTGAGTAAGTATCTATAATATCTTTTAGTTTACCTCCATTATGAACATATTTAATAATGTTTTTAACTTCCTCTGGTAAACTTTGAATACTTTCTTCAAATTGTCTTTCAACAGTTTTATTAATAATATCTACTAAATAATCTTCATCAACATCTTCTGGAAGTTCTTCTTCTTCAACAACACCTTGTTGAATTAGGTATTGAAGTGAGTTTCTAATATCATTGGAAGACAATTTTGAATTTGTCTCTTTTGTTTCCTCATCTTCAACTTCTTTTAAGACCTTCTCTTCTTCTTTAAAATCCTCAAAAAGATTTTCTTCTTCTTGAGTCTCAGCTTCTTTTATATTTACTTCTTCAACTGTTTCTTCCTTTTTTTCTTTTACAGGTGCTACTTCCTCTACTTCACCAAAGAAATCAACTTCTGAAATTTCTGAATCCCAATTGAAGTTATCAAACTGATTTGTTCTTTCTTCATTCATAACTGTTACAAATTTAAGTATAAAAATTAAGTTTTCTAAATATCAAAAATTAAGTTTCTTATAATAGCTCTTTTAGATTAAAGCTATTTAGAAACTTTTTTATTTGCTTGTAAAATTTTCTTCTTTTCAAGTTCAATTTTCTTATTATTTATCTCTTTATTATCAATTCTTTCTTTTTCTCTAATATCAAGTTCTTTTCTTTTAATTTCAGCATCTAATCCATATCTTGCTATTTCAACAAAGTCATTAATACCATCTTTGTCTGTATCTTGTTCAGGATTAAATGAAGCACCTGTTAAAGCAGTTTGTGCAATAACTGTCTTTCGTCTTTCCTCTTCCTTAAGAATAATCATCTCTTTTTCATGTTGTCTCTTCCTCTCTTCATTTGCACTCTTAATTTGTTCAATTCTCTCATTGCTTTCTTGCTGAGATTTTTGAGCTGCTAAAGCATCTTCCTGTAATTCTTTACTTGATTTCTTAAGAATATCTTCAGCAACTGAAATACTATCTTGCTTAAGAATAGCAATAATATCAGATATTTTAGCTTGATTGTTCTGAATAGCAGATTGTGCAAGAGCAGTAATCATATCTTTAATTTCCTTAGCCTTACCACCATCATCAATAAATAATCCTAAAGTAGTATTATCAAGTAGTGCAGTATCTAAATCAAGAGTCTTTAAAGACATATCATCCAAAGCATAACTAAGTTTTCTAGGTTTACTTTCAGAATAGCAAACCTTTGCAACTTCAAGTAATCCTCTTAAAACGTTAGCTCTGACTATATTATGCAAACTGAAGAAGGTTTCAAGAATATAACTATTCTGTACAAGAGTCTGTTGAGTATTCCCTACAGCTTCCGATGGTGCAATTTGACCTTCTACTTGTGGAGTAATACCCATAGAATTACCACATTCAATCTTCATTCTTTCAGCAAGTAAAAGATACTGTTGTATATTTGTGCCCAAGGAAAGATCAACGACTTTGGCAATAGTATTTACATCTGAATAAGTCATACCTTCCTCATTAGGATTAAACCATCCAAAAGGTGTACTTTCAAAGAAGTATTGAAATTTCTCAATATCTATACCAGAGCTATCGGGTATAGCATTGATATTCATCAATACTTTTTTACCCTTATCTGATGCCAATAGAAGTTCGATTCTATAATATATAATATTGAGATAATATTGCCATACCTTACCCCTATCCATTAGAGATGTAGGAAGACTGTTTGTAGTGTCATAAATAGCACCTTTGTAAGGTAATGGTGAGTAATATAAATTATCCATATCCCTAAACTGCCCTGGTATAGGTCTAAGTTTTTTAAAGATACTTGCACCTATCTTATAACCTTCATATACTTCAGGAATCCACTTAGATACTAAACTGATATCTCCAGCCTGTTTATTAATAGTATAGGATTCATCCACAATAGTTTCTTGTGTTTCACCATTCTCATCTATATAGGTTAGAAATTTAATCTCTCTTAATGATCTCCATGTAGCATGAAATACTCTTACAGTCTGTTTTTCTTCCTTATTGTACTGTCTTGAGAAGTCAAATAAATCATAGTTATTTGGATCTTGAATATAAGAAGCATACTCTGTATAAATTGAGTCTATTTCAGCATCACTCAGTTCATCCCCAAAAAATGCTATTACTTCTGAAGGTGACATTCTATATTCATAAGTAGCCCATTCTCCGTCTTCAATAAATTCAAGGTCAGGAGATTTATCATAGTTAAATCTCAAAGGATTGCAAACTCTGAGTTCTGGTTCTCCATTTACTTCCCCAACCCAATATATTTCCTTAGCTGATATTGCAGCATGTTTACAACCTTCATTGAATTTTCTTTTAGCTCTTGTCTTTTGTATAAGGTAAGTCAATAGTTGAGAAGACATTGCCTCAGCTGGATCTTGATGCTCTCTCTCCATGTAGAGTTTGACTTCCTCTGGTGTCATTGCTTTAAATTTTTCTTCAATTTCAGCCTGTATTTGCTGTTTTTCTTCCTCAGTAAGTTCTTGGCCTTTCATTTTCTGTTGAGCCTCAATTTCAAGCTGTTGTCTGATAGGCATTGTTACAGTATTTACTACAAAATCTCTGAGTCTGCCAAATTCTTCTTGTTCTCTTCTTGTAGTAGCATCAGCATTCACTGCATATACCCTATAATCAAAACCTCTTTTTTGTTCCATTCCAAGAACAGCTTTTATCTTATTAGATAAAATATCTCTATTTACCATCTTAGCTGGAAGCTCACCAGATTCAGCTCCAAAAGGTTTTACTACATACTCAAAATCTCTTACATCAAGAATATTATTGAATAGATCATAGTTTACCTTCATTCTATGGTATTCCGATACTCCACCAAAACCATATACAGTTCTATTTGAAAAAGAATCAAGTTTTATTATCTTGTCTTTGTACCATTGAAAGTCATTTGCTTCTTTTTCTTTTCTGGAGATTCTTTGCCTAGTAAATATCTCTCTTGAATCCATACTTAGTATTTTTTACAAATATAATTAAATAATTAATACACTGCACTATTTTTATACATACTTCTCATCATAGAAAGTAGTTTGTCTGAACTTCTATTAGTTGTTTTTTCAGAGTATTCTTTCCCTAATATCTCTTCTTGTACTTGAAACATACACATAATAAGAGCAGATATCAAGTCAAAATTACCTTTCTTATTATACATCAATAACTCTTCAATCAGTCTTAGAGAATTTATTCTATCAATTGTAGTAATAGGTTGGTTATTCTCATCAAAATCTTGGACTTCCTTTAACCAACTATTAATATACCTTTCTCCAGCATCTTTAAGTTGAGGTGTCATATGACTTCCATATACTCTAGCTACAGTAGATTTCTTTATACTCTTATTAATAACAGTATCTGGTTGTAAAGCTAATAGATGTAACAGCTTTCTTCTTGTAAAATATGTCTTGACATCAGGGACCTCATTCTCATACATTATTTGAGTATTATAAAGTTCTGCAAACAGTTCTGCGACAAGATGATTATCATCTGGATTAGGTTTTCTTCCTATATACTCAGCTACTATGCAATTCTTTGTATATTCACCCTGCATAACACCTTTATATACTATAATGGCAGCTAAAGAAGTACCTATATCCTGTCTAACAGGGTCATAACCTATCTTATATAAACCTCTTGGAGCATTAGGTATTGGATATTCATAAATTACAGGAGCACCTTCAATAGAGATACCTTCATAATTCATTGAAGTTATAGGTTGTAACTTTCCAGTTAAATCTGGATGAGATACAACTCTATGAGTGTCAGGATCTCTAAAGAGATTTACAGGCTGAGCTTTAAGTTTATCATAACCTTTAGCTATCAGATATAACTTTCTTGCTTCAAGTTCCTTTCTTGGAAAGACATTAATGTTGGTGTATGAGAATGCTTCTGAAGGTGTTAAAGGTTTTTCCTGTGATTTCCTTTGCATATCTGCTGTATTTGCACCTTTACTTATAAGATATTCCCTACTCTCTATTACACTCTTCTTAGCCCCTTCCAAATCGGAATTCCCCTGTTCATCTATAAATCCATTCATATTAAGATGTACAGGGTGAAAGAAACCTACTCTCTTTTCATATGTATCCCCTTCTTCCCAAATATCCTCAAAAGGTAATAAACCATATTTTTCAGGATGGAAATACATATGAGCATAATCAGCAGTACCCCCAGAGACGTCACCGCTAGTTCCGAAGATAGTAATCATACCAGTCTTAATGTCACCATCCTTAACACAATCTTCACTTGCAGCATAACTATCCAAGAGAAGACCAGGAGTACCAAAAGCACCTGCTTCTTCAAAGAATATATCTACAGCATCCTTACCACGAGCAGCATCAGGATTATCTTTGAAAGTTAAAGCCATAATTTCAGAACGGAAACCTTTCTCTAGTTCAATACCATTTTTATATTCAGTATAACTTGCTTTTATATGATCAGTTCTATCAATATAATCTGAAGGCATTGCCCAAGCTGTATTATCATTAAGGAAATTTATATAGTTCTTACACATTGTGAAAGTACCCTTAGGATAAAGAAACTTCTTTTCATAAGCACCATATATTGTAAGAGATTCAGGTACTGTAATATAGTTCTTTACACCAATAGCACTATTCTTATATGAATACCCTTTACGACGAGATTTTCCAATAATCATATTGAAACCTCCGTCAAGACTATCCTTACTAATCTTATTATGCATGTGAAGAGAGTCTAAAAGTAACTCTTTTCTTTTTTGCTGTTGCTCAGGATTAAGTGTATCATATACTGTTGTATCCTCCATAAGTAACTCAATAACACCATCTCTTGCAATAGCTCTGGACCAGAAGAACTCATAGTCTCCATCCCAGAAGTTAGGAAAATCTGTCTCTTTTTTGGCTCTCTTTTTATCCTTATTTGTATCATTAGTCTTAAGAATAGGGCAGAAATTTAGATAGAAGTAATGATCTCCAGTAATTCTTGAACCACCAGATTCATATCCAAATATGATTCTTCTTGTTTGTTCTTCCCAGTAATCAGTCCAAGCTGGGCTACCATGTGGATCAGGACAATAGTAGCCATATTTTCTAAAGTGCTCTGCTTCTTCAGTAAAGACACTTGTATTTATCCAAATTCCATCCTTATTTCTTATGTAAGCCATATTTTTTCTACTTGTCTATAAGCATCTTCTAAACAGTATGCATACCATTCATCTGTATAATTATTCCAAAAAGTGCCTCTATCTTCAGCAATTTCCATTATTAAATGAAAACACTCATGTACTATTACACCTCTGTCCACACCTCTTGTTAGAATTAAAAAGAAATATCTTAAGTTGTCCTTCATAACAGAAGCTAATAGACCACCAGAAGAAGAAAAGTTTATATCCTCAAAAGTATCCTCCTCATATTTTGGTATAAGAGATTCCTCCCAATACTTTTTACAATCTTCCAACGTATCTCCTATAAGGACTCTTACAGAAGAGCCAAAAGGTTTTATTTCTATTTTTTAATTCTTAATAAAATATTTGGGTCAGCAAAAGGACTAATCTCTTTCTGACCCTTAATTTTTACATTTTGGAATAAATCTTCTTCTATCTTTTTCTCAAGACTCTCAAGAGATATGATAGTTTTATCCAAATCTTGCAAAGCAGATGTGATATCTTTAGGTTTAAATATTGGAGCACCTGTTTTATTATTAACCTTATTCATATTAAAGGTATTAAAGAAATCTTGTAACTTATTCTTTGCATTAATAGCTGAAAGGTATAATGTGTATTTATCAGAACCTTCAGTTTGTAATTCTATTACTTTGTTTATACCTTCCTGAATTAAATTATCAGGTCTCCAAGTAGGATTATTTTTAAATACATTCTCTCTTATAACTTCTTCTTTTCTATCTTTATTATAATTTCTATAAGGATTAGTCTTTAAAGCTGATGTCATAAACTCAATGTAAGTAAATTCTTGTAGAGCTACTTCCTTATGTGGAGAATTATCTCTATTCCATATATCACTAAAAGGTGAAACCTGTAATGCTTCATCAGTAGGTTTAACTACCCCATCTTCCACTTTAAATAGATATGCCATGTTGTAAACATTTTAAAAATCTTTTTCCATAAGAAGCTATAACTTCTGCTTTATCAAGACCATTAATAACCTTACGAGCATTTATCCAATCCTCCGTATTGTCATTAAAAAACTTTTCTAAAGAAACACCAGTGAAATCTCCTCTATTAGATATTCCTCTTGTCATACCTTCAAACATTATGTCAGCAGAAATTTCAGGAACAAGAGCTAATTCAGGTTGTTCAAGTAATGGAAGATTCAATAACTTGCCCATTAGAAGATAATTATCATAATATGTAAGTTGTATTTGACCACGTCCATAGTATAATTTATCTGGATAAAAGTATTTTTGACCATCATACCTTGTTTTAGTACCATATCTTTTCCCTCTTCCTTTCCCATATTCTTCAATAGGATACATTACCTTGTTAGTCTCATGGTATGTTGTACCTAACATATAAGCCAACCATCTAATATCTGTATATCCAGACTTTTCCCATTTATTGAGAATAGCCTCTATACCATCTACTTGAAGTTGTGAAAGTCTTCCATTAAATAATTCCTCTCTTATACAGTCATAAAATTTTTTTCTATTAATCATATTCTTTTAATTAAAGTTGCTTTTAAATAGATTCTCTCTGAAGTAAGATCATTAAAAAATACATCTGCAAATTTAGCAATCTCCGATTTACCAATTGATTGTAAATGTACAGGAATATATCCTGTTCTATAACTGATTATTACATTCTTTTTATTAAATGTTGCAGGTGTACAACCACAGGAAGTTTCAACTTTGATAATATCCCTATTAGAGACTACTTTAAAATCTGCTTTTATAGTAGTTTTTTCAAGTACCTCACCAAGATCTATAATATTTTTCTCAAAGTTACTCATAACGTAGAAAAGATTTATTCCATTCCTTCTTACTCATCATTCTCGGGTAACAATTCCCATCACAAGACTTATTTGCAAATTGCAGATTTGTTGTCTTACAGCCACATATTACACAGTTACCAGACTCATAGCATTCTTTCTTCATTACTCTAATCCTATATTCATACTGCTCTCTAATATGTCCTCTAATTAAAAATCTAAATCTACTATAATACAATTTATATCTTACATTACCTTGAACATAAGATATTATATTCTTTACAGTTATTTTACTCTTCATTTTTTCTAATTGATTCAAAATAATTTTCAATCATTGTTTTTGTCTTATAGTACTCCTCTTCAGTTATGTATCCTTTGGCAAGTCTAAATTCTGCTCTTTCAAGTAGCGTTTTACATTTCTTAGGGGATACCAGGAAAACTCCAAAATATTTAAATCTAACTTCCGTAAGTACATAAGAATCCATTATTCTTCTTAAGAAGAGGAAAGGTGTATAACAAACATCTTTTAAAGTATCTATTGGAATATCCTTATATTCTTCAGGCAAACCTTCCTTTACAAAATCTTTAAATATTTCATCAGCAGAGTATCTCATATCTCCTCTACATTTGGTTCTTCATATTCACCATTTATATCAAATAGTAAAGAAAATTTCTTTAGGTTCTTTCCCTCAACAGCTTTAAATCCTCTCCCAAATTGATATTTAAGTGCTGAAGATAACATGTATTCATAATGAAGTTCATGTTCTTCTTTTCCAAGTTCAGTACTAACAGGTTTTGAATTTAATTTACTTATAATTTCATCCCTAATACTCCTATTTAATTCTGCATATAGGAAATTTCTTATTAGAGTCTTTGAGTCTTGTTCTATAGTATCAATTGTTCCCATCTTCTACAATTTTAAATAAATAACTCTGATTATTCTTGTCAGCTTCAAGTACCTCTTGTACTCTTAAGTTCCCATCTTCACCTGTATATATAAAACCTTTTTCTTTTAAAGACTTTATATAGTTACCTATTCCACCATCAGAAAGGTTAAGTCTTTCCTTAACTATCTTTCTGGAAGTTGTACCAAATCTATCTTGTTCTGCTATATCACCTGTAAGAGACATAAATGACCCAAGTACTTCAATCTCTTTTGGAGTAAGTGTTACAGGCAACATAGAGTTTATAATGGATAAATGCTGTATAAAATACTTCTCTCTTGGTACTAAGAGAACTTTTTTTATTACTCCCATACTATTTATATTAATATAAAACTTTTGTCTTGCAAATGTAGCACTTTAATTTTAATATGAAAAATATTTAAGTATAATTTTGTGGGTTTTTGAAAAAATTTTTGGAGAAATTTTAAAAAGTTGAGGATGATATGAGAGTGTTTTTGCCCCCCTGTCAACCCCCCACCTGTTTTCAGGAAACAAAATACCCTCCCCCCCATTGACTGAAAAGTCAGATTTTCTGGCGGGGATAATATTATAAGGTATGTTGTTTCTCTAAGGAAGGTGAGGCTTCTTCCTCTGAAGGTGTGTTCTTTCTCTGACACACATCCTCAGTGTCAAGCCCTCACATGTCCTTAGAATATTCAACAAACCTGAACTTGATATTTGTGTAGGTGATCTATCAAGTTTAACTTAATGCCCTGATAGGACAGGGTTAAGCCTAAGAAAACTATGACAATGAATGATATTAAAGAGTCCTTGGGAGTAAAGAACTTAAACTTTATAGCCCAATTAACTGAGGATGGTCAAGAAACCAGCTGGAGTAGATGCTGGATAAACTCCTTGAGGATAGAAGTCCTCATACACAATGACCTTGCCTCTACAATTACCTCAGAGACAAGAGACCTAAGTCTTAAAGACAAAGGTGAATATGAGTCTGAGGCTGGAAGTATTTACCACAAATACATCATTGTAAGGTATAATGATGTAAAATACTCTTTCTGATGAAGAATCTAAGTCTAAGGATAGGTAGTGTATTAATTATACTATCTATCCTACTTCTGACTATAACTAATAAACCAGAAGTAAGTCAGTATGTAGTAACATATTGTTTTGATACAGATAGTATATCAGAACTTTATACAGCTACTGATAGTGTAGATCTGACAAATCAGATAGAAGAATGGATAGATGAAAAAGTTGTTGATAGGGATATCTATGAATTCCCTATCGATATAGTAGTGAAAAAGGTAAGATAGGATATCTATCTTATCTTTTTATTGTTTTATTCCTATTATTATAAATATGAGGAATTGAAACTAAAATGAAAACAATAGAAATTGTAGTAATTATCTTGTTATTTATCTTATCCATATTAATGATAATATCAGGATGGGATAATCATGATGATAATATCAGGATGGGATAATCATGGTAAAAGTAAATACTATGAGTATCCAAAAGAAATAAGGAAAATAAGTAAGAAAGATATTCGTAAGATTATCTGTAACAGAAAAATCAATGACTTATGAAAGCAAGAAAATCATTGTTAGTTTGCAGCTGTATAGACGGCAAACTGATATTCCCAAGAAGAAGGTTCAGAGTAAGGTGAGAGTTTTCTCACCTTCTCTTTATATTTATTTAGTATTACATTATGTATTATTAACTATAATATTTAGATAAACACTTGAAAGTGTCAAAAAAAAAGTCTAACTTTGTTGGCACAAACTTATTCAAACACGCCCAAAAAATACAAACTTATTCATCTTTTATCTATAGGATATATATATAAAATTTCTTTGGTACTTTCTTTAAACCGAAAAAAGTTTTTTCCCTTTGATTTTCAAGCAGATACAGAAAAATACCTTAGAATAAAGCCAGATTTTCCTTAATTTATCCTAAAATCTTAGAGTCAATTATCAACAAATAATCCACCTAAAAAGAGATATAGACTACAGATAAATTTAAGATTTGTTTAACCTTTACCTTTAGAAAGGAAATATACTGGAAACTTAGTTAGTGATATATTTATTATTCTAGTAGTATTTCCAATTTCAAGCCCCCACTAATATTTAGAAGTAATAGGGAAGTACTTGTCATAAGTATATTACTTCGGAGAAATTATTTAGGGAAAATCACTTTTTATAGTTTAGTAAGTGATTGTAAGAGAGTGTATTACACACCCTCATCCCCCAGATTTCTAACATATTTCTAATATCAAAAATTCCTATAATAATTAATATAGCCAAAAAGACTTATATATTATATTCTCTAACTCTTTCTTGAGTCACTTCCATAGGCATGGATATGCAGTAACCTAGAGAATTTCTTAGCTGCGAGAACCACTTAGTCATAGAACGTGGGATATAAGTCTTTATTATATATTAGTAGTCCTATATACTATAGCACCATAACCAAATCTCTATTAATACATCTATCCAGAGCATGATACTATTATAAATTTCACAGGTTATGGTGCTTACTTTTAGATTTTTACCTTCCATTTGAGTATAAAACAAATTAACTTCAGATGCTCTTAAATGGATGTTTAAATAAATTCAAATCATTAAATTAAAACATTAAATTCAAAACATTATGGCAACTTCCAATGTGATCACAATGGTAGAAAGAAGTCCAATTACTGTAGCTGAAATTAGAGTCAGTGATTGGCAAAAGGCTGGGACTAAAACAGCAGTATTAAAACAGTCTATTAAGACTATTTCGTCTTATCCAACAAAGACTGTAACAAGTGATATGCAGGACAATATCTTCAGTCTTCAAGACTTTGGTTTTGAAACACAAGATTTCGTCTCTGAAAGAACTTATGTTGCTTTCATAGCTGTTCCAGAAAATGCTACAGTAGAAAGTGTAACAGCTCAACTTGCAAAATATCCAAAAGCTTCATTGTATCGAGTACTCAGCAATGAGCCAATTCTGACTAACAATCAGAAGAATGCCATTGAAAGAGGCTTGAGAACTTTGGACGAATTTGCAAATTCTCAAGTTCTTCGCTATGGTGAAGGAACTGAGAAAGCAGGTCAACTATTACTTGATCCTAATGGTAAAGTACAGTATAAAGCTGTTTACTTTGCAAGTCAGGGTCATGAAGATGTTGACTTAAGAACACAAGATGTTAGTAACATGAAAAGAATGTATCTATCTCCTGAATTAGAGGTAGAATACAATGAAAGCATCCTTGTGAATGCTTAAAGATATATGAGTTAGAGTATTAATCCACTCTAACTCTATATTTTATTAATAGAAATATTCTACTATTAAAAAGAAGAAATAATGACAACTTTTATCTTAATATTTTTTTCCGCTATAATTATAACAACATGTTCCTATTTAATAGGATATAATAAAGGAAGAAAATTCAATGTCAAAGAATTTTTTGACAAAAAATACTATATAAAAATGGATCCTTTAGTAAAGGATATTTATGTTCTCTATAATTCAGAGGATGGATTAAAACATTTTATATACAAAAAAGAAGGAGTAATATTTATTCCTATCTTAAGTGTATATTTAATATATCTTTTTACAGAGAAAGATCTTCTTCTAAATATATTACCAAGTATCAATAAAGAGGAAGAGATATACAAAATATATGGAAAAACCTCTAAAGAGATATCATACTCTCTTAATAAAGAAGATCTATATATTTTAAAGAAGATTCTTACAAATATAGAGGAAAATTTTAGAGCCAATTCAGAACAAAATTAATATCTTTGCAAAAATGAAAGAATTTTATTTCCTTTATAAGGAAAAAGAGACTGATATTTCCTATAAACACGAAATAATAGACGCAGCAAGTTACATATATGCTATAGACTATTTTTATAATACACATCCAGATGTAATATTTGCAGCTATGTATGATAAAGACATTTTACCATTTCTAAAATCTCCAAAAAATGAAGAATGAGATTTTTTCAAAACTTTGCTGTGATATAGCTACAGCAAGATTAGTTGAAGAGTATTCGGATATTCCCTATGCAGAAATGCTTGAAGTTTCTGAAGATGGAACTGAAGTATTAATGAAAGATTTTCAAGAAGTCTTTGATAACTTCTATGATAAGGCTGAAGAATATTACTCAAAGTTTATAAGAGTAGAATATGATTAATTGGGGCTGTTATGGCATTTGATTGCATACAGTATTGATAATAATTCATGTAAGCTGGAGAGCTTATACTCAAAACAACAGAAGGCAATAGTAAAACTATTTCCATGAACTCTTATAGTTCTTTAAGAGCTGTAGCTTAGTTCATCTGGTTGTCAACTAACCATGGAACATAATAGTTGAAGATTTAACAAAGGATTGTATTAAGATAATCAAACCAGAATCCTTGAGCCTTAAGCATGTGAAAGGTATCACGGACTACTATTAAAATACAGGTCACAATAGAGATTAGCAAAACCTTAAGCTATATTCCTGTATATTTAATAAGTAGTCAAGGCGACAGTCCACGAGGTAATTCTCCAGGAGTGCTGTTAGGATTATCATAGATTTTCTTATTAGATTAAATAAGATGGTGGTAGTTGACTATCCAGTCAACCCTTTTTGCTTGTTTTTAAAAACAAGATAAGCATGTAAGAGATTATTATTAAGAACTATGTAAGACGAGGGTTCAAATCCCTCCAGCTCCACTATTAAGATGTTAGAATTATGAAACTCATTTATATAAAGATAAAAGGCTAAGCATTGATCCTTTGTAAATAAGATTGGACGCATCCATTTAATTCGGGGATATGGTTGTAAAAGACCCTTCATGAACCAACCAATTAATTTACATAAAGATGATAATCCTGAATTGACAGGATAATTAGGTAAACGGGTAAACCTCTATTAGAAATTAGGCATATAACTGTTATGTTTCACTAAAGGTCAAAGCAGAGTAGATTTAGTAGCCAACATTTGTAACTCTGTACCTAATTGGAGTAATCCTATACATACTGTCACCTTGAGAAAGTGATGCAAGATAGCTTAAGGGCTGGACTGAATTGTAATTGTATGTTTTACACAGTATGAATGAGTTCTCAGCAAGACCCTACTCTTATATACTTTAATATTTTAATAATATAGATGTTGCATAATAATATAAGACAAGAGGGTGCTATAAAGATGAGTGTTGAGAAAGTATAGTTAGAGATTTTTTAGGCAGTAAGAATTGTCAGAATATGTAGTTAGCTCTAACTATGCTTTCTTTTTAAAATTAATTTTTAAATAAACAATATGAAAGAGTTTTACATTATTTACAAGGATTCAGAAGAGGATATTAGCTACAAATATGTTATAATTAGAGCAGAAAGTATGCTTGAAGCTTGTAAAATATTTATATCTGATTTTCCAAATAATATTTGTTATGTTATTTATGATAGAAGTGTTTATCCATTTTTAAAAAGAAGTGATTATGAAAAAGAATAATGGATGTTTTGGAAGTTATTTGACATTGTTTGTAGTATTGCTAATGGTTCTTGGAGAAATTCAATGTATAGTAAAAGCAATAAAATCAGATTGGGACCCAATTGGAAAAAGAGAAATAATATATACAGCTTCATTCCTTACAGGAATAGGAAGTATTGTAGGATGGTTTAATATTGAGGATTAATACTTAAAACAGGTACTTAAGTAACACTGTGCGGCTGGAGTGAATAACCAATGATATTTAAACTTATTTAAATCAAAAAAATATGAGTAAAATTAATCCGCTAATTAAAACCTCTAAGTTTGAGGAGGAAAGATTGGCTGGTGGCAAGGGAAACCTTGCAGCTAAACAATCTAATATTGCTCATCTTAGAAGAGCAGTTTTAGCAAATCTTCTATGGGAAGATATTGCTTACATGGATGGGGAATCAGTATCTGAAGAAATTAAAAGACTAATTCCTCTTTGTGATCCTAAAGATGTGGCTGATTTAGCTGTTGAAGCTAGAACATTTCAAAAACTTAGACATACCCCTTTACTTATAGTAAGTGAGATGTGTAAGTATAAAGACCACTCCAAATATGTAAGTAAAGTCCTTCCTAAAATTATTACAAGAGCTGATATGATTACAGATATGTTAGCTATCTATTGGAAAGATGGTAAAAAGAAACTATCTGCACAACTTAAGAAAGGTTTAGCAGCTTCTTTTAATAATTTTAATGAGTATCAATTCGCTAAGTATGATAGAAATGCTGCTATTAAACTTAGGGATGTAATGTTTCTAACTCATCCTAAACCTGAACAAGGAAAAGAGGAGTTATTTAAAAGAGTAGCCAATAGAACATTAGCTACTCCTGATACTTGGGAAGTTGCTTTGTCTACTGGTAAAGATAAAAAAGAGACTTGGACAAGATTAATCTTAGAAGGTAAAATTGGTGGATTAGCTATGCTCAGAAATTTAAGAAATATGCAGGAAGCAGGGGTGGATAAAAAGGTAATAGATCAAGGTCTATCTACTCTAAAATCTTCTATGCTTTTACCACTTGATTTCTTAAAAGCAGCAATAACTAATCTTGAATTTTCAAGAGAGATAGAAGATGCTATGCTTGCGTCTTATTCTAAATTACCTAAACTTCCAGGAAAAACTCTTTTTATTGTAGATGTTTCTGGAAGTATGAAAAGTTTAGTTTCAGAAAGCTCTAACTTTTCAAGGCTAAGTTTAGCTTGTGCTATGGCTATGCTAGCTATTAATCAATGTGAGAATTATGAACTGGTCATCACAGCTGGAAGTGATAGTGATTATCGAGGAAAACATGCTTTAATTAAATATCCTAAGAAAGGATTTGGTGTATTTGATCAAATTACTCAAGGTAATCTTGGATATGGTGGGATTTTTACCAGACAATGCTTAGAATGGTGTAAAGAAACTCTTGGAACAGATTTTGATAGAATTATCATCTTTTCTGATTCACAAGATTGTGATCTTCCATCTAAAAATATCCCAAAACCTTTTGGTAAATATAATTATATTTGTGATATTTCGGCACATACGAAAGGTATAAACTATAAAGGTGTTTGGACAGCAGAAATTTCTGGATGGTCAGAGCATTTTCTTACTTTTATAGCAGCTTATGAAGGTATAGAAAATACTTTTCAATCAGAATAAGAAATAATTTTACTTCTATAGTGATAATAAGAGTTACTTCACTATTTAGTAACTGGTTTATAGAAACTCTTATAATTGTTCTTAGAAGAAAATTTCAACAGTACTCGTTGTGCATACCATAAGATCTGCCTTCGAGTCATTCTTAACTTCCATAGTGTATGAAGTGGTTACATCAATTTATCTTTACTAAACTAAAATACCATTTCTAATGTTCTTGGAAGTATACTTTTAATAGGATAGTGTATTAAACAGTTTCATCAATAAATGTGTAAATTATCTCGATAAACAAACTGTTTATAATGTTCTTCCTATTTTTTAGGGACTAGTGTAACGGAAGCACACATATTAGCTCTTATATCTGTTCTCAGATATTGTAGTGGTAATAAGAGTTACTTCAATTTGGTTGATGTAGAGCACCTGACTCATAATCAGGGAGTCCTTGGTTCAAGCCCTGGTAGGACCACTATACGCTTGAAAGGATACACAGCGTAGAAAGACCAGCCCTCTTCAAGGTGAGGAAATAAGACAGAGTCAAAAGATAATGCTGGCAAATCTTTTGTCAAAGATTGGGGAATTAAACCGTCCAGTTATTGAGAGGTGAGAAAACTATTCCTCTCATATTTTAAGCTGTATAGTTTTTCCTAATGGGTTATCGAGGATTGTAATGTAGAGCACTACTATCTATACAGCTTTTTATTGATACTAATAATTAAATAAATATATTATGAAACAGTTATCTGATAAACAGAACAAATGGTTAATTAGAAGTAAAATCTTATGGAGAATTAAAGGTATAATGATAAAACCAGATCCTGGTGTTCTTACTGAAGAGGAAGTTAATATGATTAATGAAATTAATAGATTAGTCTCATTAATTAATGAACATTCTAAAGAGAATAGTATTAAACTTGGCTTTAATGCTATTGAAAGATGTGAAATAGGAGATTGTAATAACAAAATGTATTATCATCATCCTAAATTTGGAAACTTGTGTAAAAAGCATTTTAATGAACTTACTGAAATGAAATGATGAATGAAATAGTACTAACTGAGCACCAGTCTGAAATTTTATACCAAAGTCTTGATGTCCTTTCAAGAAGTAATAGACTTTTGATTACGGGGAAGGCAGGAACAGGAAAGTCAACATTGATGAAATTTCTTCTAAGAGAGCTTAAAAGAAAAGAAAGAGAGGATAAAAGAAGATATTCTTCTGATTTAAAATCAGTGTGTTCAGCACCTACAAATAAAGCTGTGAAAGTTTTAAAAGAAAAGATAGGAGAAGAATTTGGAAAATATAATGATTTTAAAACTACACATTCTGCCTTAAGACTTCAGAGATATATAAATGAGAGAAATGGTACAGTGGAGTTTAAACCTGACAAGTATGGAGAAAAACCTTTACAAGGAGTAAATATACTTATAGTTGATGAAGCTTCAATGTTAAATACTGAACTTTTGAAATATATTGAGGAATATTCTGAAAGAATTAAAGTAATTTTCATTGGAGATGAGGCTCAACTACCCCCAGTTGGTGAACCAGTCTCACCTGTATTTACTGCTGGTTATCCTAAAGTTGAACTTACAGAAATTATCAGACAAGGAGAAGGAAATCCTATTATAGATCTTAGTAGAGACTTTTCTCTTATAAAAAGTAGAAAAGATAATAGAAAAAATATTGGTGGGTATATATTTTCTAATGATACTGACAAAGTAATAGAAACATTAGCTGCTATAAATGGTACAGATGATTTAAAATACTTAGCATGGACTAACAAAGAGGTAGATTACATAAATTCTCAAGTAAGAAGAAGAATCTATGGAAACCCAAAAAAGGTAGAAATAGGAGAGTCATTAATTTTTAATACCCCCTATGATAAGTTTTTTACTAATGAAGAAATTACTGTTATAACTCTTGAAGTAGTAGAGAGAAATTTATGTATCTATAAAATTATTAATCCTGAGCATAATGCTGAAAATATAGACCAACCAGAATTTCTTGAAAGATACGAGAAATTAAAAATGTATATAGTTAATAGAGAAATTCCTATTATACATGAAGACTCGGAAAAACTTTTCAAAGAAATATGTAAGGATTTATCCTTGAAAGCTAAAGCAGGACTTTTAAGATGGGAAGATTTTTATAATTTTATGGAAGGATATGCTGATATTAAATATAATCATGCTATTACGGTACACAAAAGTCAGGGAAGTAGTTATAATCAAGTTATTATTAATATGAGAGACTTATCATATAATAAAGATATCAATGAATACAACAAACTTCTTTATACGGCTATTACAAGAGCAAAAGAATTAGTAATTTTATATAAGGTATAATTATGGAAGAAAAAAAAGCACTTATAATGGAAGGTTATGTAAAAGACGTAAGTTCCATTACTCAGATTAGAAGAACAACTAAACCAGATTTGTTGAAAGTTATGATAACTATTCTGACAGAAGATGGTCAAACTGTTTTTATGGAGATTAGAAATTCTAATATCAAAGAACTTCAAAGAGAGGGTATTGAGGTAAATTCTCATGTAGTTATTGAATTTATATTTGAAGGCTCTGAAAAAGGGGATATGAAGTATAATAATATCATTATCAAGAAAATAAAGTTAAAAAGATGATATATACTGTATTAGATATTGAAGCAGATGGTTTAATAAAAGATGCTACAAAAATACATTGCCTATCTTATAGAAACTTTACTTCAGATTTTCAGTTAGTAAATAAAGGTTCTATCACAGATTATAAGGAGATAGAAAATTTTATTTCTGAATCTCAATGTCTAGTGGGTCATAATATTATCAGATATGACATACCTGTGTTAAAAAAGATACTCAATATTGAAATAAACAAGTTCCTTATTGATACTCTTGGTCTTTCTTGGTATTTGTATTCAACTGAGATTAAGAATAAAATCCTTGTTCCTAGAAAGAAACATAACCTTGAATCTTGGGGGGAATATTATAATGTACCTAAACCTGTCATAAATGACTGGAAGAACTTGGACATAAAAGACTACATTAATAGATGTGAGACTGACGTACTTATAAATAGTCTTCTTTGGAAAGATGAAATGGAATTCTTAGTTAATCTATATGGGGGCGAGGGTTCTCAGATATTCAGAATTATAAACTACCTCAATTTTAAATTAGACTGTGCAAGAGAACAAGAAGAAAACCCTTGTTATATAGATAGAGAACTCTGTGAAAAAACTCTTAAGGACCTTGAAGAAGAAATAGAGAAAAAGATTACAGAGTTATCTGAACATATGCCAGTACAGAAATTTTATAAGACTATCACTAAACCTGAGAAGTTTTATAAAAAAGATGGGACTCTTTCAGCAGCTGGAGAAAAGTGGCTACAGTATATGAGAGAATATAATCTAAATTCAGAAATTCAGAGTTTTGAAATGCTTGAGAAAATTGAAAGGGGAAATCCTAATTCTATACAGCAAGTCAAAGACTGGTTATTTTCTCTTGGTTGGAAACCTACGATATACAAAGAAGTTAAGAGTAAGACTACAGGGGAGGTTTCTGATATACCACAGATTACAGATGATGATGGAAACATATGTAGCAATATAAGAGCAATGTATAAGGATTATCCTTATCTTGAGAATCTTGAGAATCTTGCTTTAATGAATCATAGAAAAGGTATATTTGAATCTTTTTTAGGATCTATAGACTCTGAAAACAGAGCAGTAGCTTCTATTGGTGGCTTCACCAACAGTTTACGCATGCAGCATAGGAAACCACTAGTCAATCTCCCTAAGGTTGGTACTTATCTTGGAAAGGAAATTAGAGATCTTATTAAAGTCCCTAATGAAGATTATCTTATTTGTGGTAGTGATGTACATGCTCTTGAGGATACCACAAAACAGCATTATATGTATTTCTTTGATCCTGAATATGTAAATCAAATGCGTGTTCCTGGATTTGATCCTCATCTTGATATTGCACTATTAGCTGGGCTTATGTCAAAAGAAGAAGTAGAAAGATATAAAGAATTAAAAAAGAAGGGAGATAAAACAGAAGAGGAACAAGAAGAGTTTTTATCTCTTTCAGAAATAAGATATGCTGCTAAGACTCTCAACTTTAGTGCTGTATATGGAGCTGGACCACCAAAGATTGCAAAATCTCTTGGGAAGAGTCTTGAATTTGCTAAAAATCTACACTCTACTTATTGGAAAAGAAATAAAGCTGTAAAACAAGTTGCTGCTAATGTAATTACCAAGAGAGCTAATGGACAACTTTGGTTATTTAATCCTATCAGTAAGTTCTGGTATTCTTTAAGAGTTGAAAAGGATATTTTTTCGGTTTTGAACCAGGGTACAGGCTCATACGTAGAAGATAGATGGATATTTCATATGAGAAAGAAAGGGATTAAAATGATCCTTCAATATCATGATGAAGTAGCTACTTATCTTAAAAAAGAGGATAAAGAACTCTATAGACAATATATTACTCAATCTATGGAAGAAGTAAATCAAGAATTAAAGCTCAATGTTCCTATAACTGTAAGCATTGATTTTGGATTAAGATATTCAGAAATTCACTGATTACTTCAAATGAAAAAACATAATCAAAAGAAACATAATAAAAAAATAAAATGAAAACTAAAATTTTATCGGTAATAATTCTATTACTTGGAGTAACGACTTTTTTTATAGAAGCCCAAGAAAGAGACTTCTTTACACTTAGAGCAAAGAGAATTGTCATAGTAGATGCTTATAAAAATGTAGATAGTAAACTTGTAGACTTCCCAATAACTTTGGATCTATCAAGACAAAGATGTATTATTTATTCTAATGAAACTCAAATAATAGATTTTCTCGTAGATAGAAAATATTTTAAGGATGGGTATTATGAAGTAGAGGGTAAAGCAACTGATTCTGAATATAAGAATATATCCTTTAATATAAGTGTTAGTACAACTGGGAAAAATATAGTAATAATTACTATAGGATATAGTGATTTAGCCTATTCTTATAGTTGTTCCTTAGTCACAGATTAACAATATTAAATTTAGTAAGAGAATCCTCAACAAAAAGATATTTATAAAAATGACAGCAAGAGATAAAGAACAGAAAAAAGCTCTTAAATTATGCTTAGAAACTGAAGGGAATATACTATTATCTATGGCAACAGGTTCTGGTAAATCCAGAGTACCTATTGAATATGCCAAAAAGAAAGGAGTAAAAAGTATAGCAGTATTAGTTCCAACAGAGGACTTAAGAGACAATAACTGGAAGGAAGAATTTGAGAAATGGGGGGCTATAGATTTATGGGAGAATAATACTGAAGCTCTATGTTATGCTTCTGCATCTAAAATTAAAGGTAAACATTTTGACTTAATTATTATGGATGAAGCTCATAGAATAACAGATTTAAGTTATGAATTTTTTATAGATAACACTTTTGACAAAGTAATTGCTCTTACAGCTACAGAACCTGAGAAGCTAAATAAGATTACTCTTTTTGAACAATTAAACTTTAAAGCAAAACATGTATTAACTTTAGATGAAGCTATTGAGAAAGGTATTATTGCTGACTATGAAATTACAGTAGTATACACTCAACTTAATAGTTCTCTTAAATATATAGATGCTGGTTCTAAAAAGAAACCTTTTAAAACTACAGAAAAAAAGAACTATGATTATCTTACCAGTAAATTAGAAGAGCTAAAGAATCTTCCTTATCTAAGTCCTACAGATGAAAGAAAAAGAGAGTTTCTTATTCTTAAAAGAATGCATCTAATTTATAATTTAAGATCTAAATTAATAGCAGCAAAGTACATAAAAGAAAAAGTCTTAAATGCTTCAGAAAGGAATTTGATATTTTGTGGTAATATAGATCAAGCTAATGAGTTGTGTGAATACAGATATCATTCTAAGACAAGTGACACAGACTTAATCAAGTTCAAGAAAGGAGAGATTAATCAACTCTCTTGTGTAGATGCTATAAATGAAGGTATTAATATTCCTGACCTTGATGGTGCTCTTGTAGTTCAGATTAAGAGTAGTGAAATTCAACTTATACAGAGACTTGGCAGAACCTTAAGAATTAGACCAAATCATAAAGCAAAAATTATCATTCTTGTTTGCAAAGGAACTCAGGATGAAGTTTGGTTAGAGAATGCTATTAAAAATCTGGATAGTAATAAGATAGTTTATAAAATGATTAATGAATATTTATATGAATGAAGAAATAATCAGAATTTTAAAAGAGAATGGTATCTCTGTTGATGATGGCCTTACATATTTACTATCTTTACATTATGGGCTTAAACCTACTTTTATTCCTGATATTCTAAAGACTCAAATTCTTATCTCTGGAATAATTATACCAAAAGATACTGGTATTGAATGGAAGATACCTTTATTCAGTGATATGATAACACATTTTGAATGGGTTAAAGAATATAGGGATGCTTTCAAGAAGATTAATCCAGAGAGATCAGGAAACTTGAAAACTTGTGTAGCAAGATTTAGAAAATTCTTCGCAGACAACCCTGAAGTAAGAGTAGAAGACGTAAAAGATGCAGTGAATTTGTATTTTAGATCATTAAAGAGTCCTCAGTATCTCATGAAGTCACATAATTTTATTTTTATGGGTCAAGGTACATCCAAGACAAGTGAGTTAGAAGTATGGCTTGAGAGGGTTTATGAAATTAGAAGTTCAGAAGAAGATAGAACAAGTCTCTCAAATACAATGAAATAAATGAGTAATTTTATAGTAGAATTTAAGAGGGGTCAATCTGGTGAAAACAAGGGTCTTCCTATGGGGGAAGGTTTAGAAAACATATCTAAAGCTATTGACGGTATTCAAAGAGGAATGACCTATGCTATTGCATCCCCTCCTAAAACTGGTAAAAGTACATTTGTAAACTATGGTTTTGTTATAAGTCCTTACTTGTATTTACTAAAACATCCCGAAATAGATATCAGATGGATATATTATTCTTGGGAAATGGATAGAGTAACTATGGAGTTTGACTATGTATGTCATTTCTTGTACAAAGATTATGGGATATCAAGAATTAATTTACCCAATAATATTACACATGAAGGAAAAAATTATATTGATATCTCAAGTGGGTTCTTAAGAGGACAAAAACAAGATGACAACAACAAAACTATTTTAGTTCCAGAAGATCTCTTTATAAAGATAAAAGATACTTATGATAGGAGGATAATACCTTTATTTGGACAGTATACAGAATCTGGAGTATTAGTAAAAAAAGGACTTATAGATTTTATTGATAAGCCTGATAATCCTACTGGAATTTATAAGAAAGTTCTTAACTTTGCTTCTGAAAGGGGGGAATTCCTATTTCAAGAGTACTTTTCTGAAAAAACAGAGAAGACAGAAAAGAAACTTATTGGATATAAACCCAATAATCCTAATGAGTATGTTATAGTTATCCTGGATACTATAAGAAAAGTTAGGAAAGAGCAGAAATTTAGTATAAAGGAGACAGTAGATAAAACTATTGAATATATTACTGAGCTAAGGAATCTTTTAAATTACTCTTTTGTTCCAATAGTACATTTAAATAGAGATATGGCTGACATAGAAAGACTTAAGTTTATGGGAGATATGATATACCCTCAACCAGAAACGATCAAAGACACAGGTAATCTCTCTGAAGAAGCTACCCATATTTTTACTATGTTTAATCCTAATGATGAGAGATATAATCTCACAAAACATTTTGGATTAACTATTAAAGATGCTAAGAGAAATGAGTATTATCCTAATATGAGAACTATTCATCTTGTTGAGTGTAGATATGCTCCATACCCTCAGCACTTCAGAGTTAATATGAACGGAGCATTAAAAGATTTTAAAAAATTTGAAGAAAAGAAATAATGGGGAAGATTTTAATTTTAGCTCCAAGTGGATTTGGTAAAACTACCAGTATTGGAAATCTACCAGAATTAGGTATTGAGGGGTTAAACCCTAAAGAAACTTTTGTTATAAGTGCTACATCAAAACCTTTACCTTTTAGAGGTAGTAGTAAAGTTTATAAAGTGGTTGATCCACTATCTCCACCTACGGCAGAGAATGGAAATAGATTGATAAGTAATAGTGGCCCTTTTATAGCTAAGACTATTAATTTTATACTTGCTAACAGATCTGAAATTAAAAGTATAGTAATAGACGATGCTAACTATATTATGCAGGATTACTATATGACAAATGCATCAAAGAAAGGTTATGATACTTTCAAAGAAATTGGTGCAAGTATGAATGCTGTATTTACTGCAATGGAGACTTCTTCTACTGTAAATTTTTATATGATGGCTCACTATGAAGAATATAGAGATAGTAATGAAGACACTATATCATATAGATTTAAAACTGTAGGAAAGATGGTTCAAGACTATATTACGCCTGAAGGAAAGTTTGATGTAGTTTTATTTGGTAAACAATCTTTTGATGAACAAACTAAAAAAATATCAAAAGAATTTGTAACTAATTTTGATGGGAGATTTCCTGCTAAAACACCTGTAGGTATGTTCAAAGAATTATACATACCTAATGACTTAGGATATGTGGAAAAAGCTGTAAGAGCTTATTATGAAGATTTATAAGTTATATTAAAAATTAATTTTTATGGAAAAAGAAACAAAACAAGTAAAAAAGATTTCTCTTTCTTTTCTAAAACAACAAGTAGAAGAAGGAATGAAATTACAACCTTTAGCTGAGTACTATAACCTTCCTGTAGCACAAATGAAGAGGGTTCTTAAAGAAGCAGGTCTAAAGATCAGGAAATTTAAGAATCCTCAGTATGAACTTATTTATGATGTCACATCTGAGGTAGATTTTGAGGATAATACAACTACATTAGAAGTAGAACAAGAAGAAAACGAAGTTGAAGAAACTTCAGAAATAAATAATTTAATTCCTAATTATAAGTAATTATGTCAGAAGAAAAAGTAATGATTGGTTTTGGTTTTCAAGATGACCAAGACGAAAGTTTAAAGTCAAAAAATTCAAGTTTTGGAGTTTTTGGATTAAATCAGAATGTTTTAATGGTAAGGTGTGAGTATAACCCTAATGGTGGTGCTAATGAAGAAGCTATTGATTGTTTGGATATTGCTTTCAAAATAGGAGAAACTGAGCAACGTCAGAGATGGTTTCCTATTGTAAAAGTATTTGGTAAGAATGGTGAAATAACTGATACCTCTTCCGAAGAATATATAGCTGCATATAATGAACAGATGAAGCACTTTAAAGCTGTTATGACTCATTATTTGAAGGCTTTCAATTCTGAAGAGGTCCTTAAAGCTGTTTTTGCAACACCTCCAAGTAATTTTGTAGACTATTTTAAATTGGTCTCTAAATTAATGTCTCAGGGTATTGCAAATAAAGTTCCTTTAGATTTATTCTTACAATACCAATGGAACATTAATCCAAATGCTAATCAAACATATCTTGAAATTCCTAAAAACTTAAAGGATGGAGCTTTCTTAGTTCCTCATATGAACCCAGTTGGAGAATGGAAAGAAGAAAGAACTTGGAAAGAAAAAGATGAAAAGGGCAATGAGATAGTAATGAAAGGACTTAGGTATGTAGATAATGCTGGGAATGTCCATAAGTTCAAAAGAAGTCAGTCTTATATGGAAAGCAATAAAGCTAATAAACAAACAAAGAGTGTTTCAGAAGCAGGAGCTGCTATGAATTCTGGAAGTGGAATGCCAGCTGCTGCTTGGTAATTTAATTAATAGACTTCTTAAAACTATATATTATGAATAATTTATTTAATCTACAAGATGACAACATTGAAGTAGGAGGATATATAGATAAGAGAAGTATATTAAGAAAAATTACAGAAGAAGAGATATTTAAATATGTCCTTAAATTTGAACCAAAAGAGTTTGATTATATTTGTTCTCCTTTAAGACAGGATAAACATCCAGGTGCTTTCTTTCAGAGAAGTATATATACCAATAAACTATTATTTGTTGATTGGGCTGATTCTTCAAATACTCATTATGATTGTTTTGAATTTATAAAAAAATATTATAATCTTCCTAACTTTTATTCTACATTGAAGTTTATAGAGGAGAATATAGTAAATAATAAAGAATTCAAAAGGGATAAAGAGTTAACAGAAAGAATAGATAAACAGACAAAAAAAGTTGAGATTCTTATTGAGACAAGATCTTTTAATCAAACAGATGGTTTATTTTGGAGTAAGTATGGAATATCCAGACAAAATCTTAAGGATGATAAAGTTTTTGCTGTGAGTAGAATGAAAATCTTAAATAGTAGAAAAGGTGATAGAGAAATAACTCTATATACCAAATGTTTTGCTTATACAGATTTTCCTGAAAACAGAAAAAAACTTTATTTTCCTTATAGAAAAGGTCATAAGAGATTTCTTTCAACCTGTACAAAAAACGATATAATTACTAAACATCTCATTGATGTCTCACAACTTGTAATAACTAAAAGTTATAAGGATTACAGAGTACTTAGAAATTTAGGAGCTAACGTAATCTGGTTTCAAAATGAAGGTATGTTCCCAGATAACTTAGAAGAAATTACAAACAGATTTGAGGAAGTTATAGTATTTTTCGATAATGATAGAGCAGGTCTTGATGCAGCTAATAGATTGACTAATCTAATAGGTTTAAAATCGAGAAAGATATTTTTGCCCATATCTTTACTAGAAGAAGGTATAAAAGATTCTTCAGATATGTATCTTCACAAAGGAGAAGAAGAACTTAAGTCTTTCTTAATTAAGAATAAAGTAATTTTATATGAGACCATTAGACATAATTCATGACAGTTGGAAACCTATTCTTAATAAACTTTATCAAGAACCTATAAGTGCACTTAACAACAATATCTTACCTAATATATCTTTTCAGCCAAAAGCAGAAAATATTTTTAGGGTTTTCAAAATGCCCCTGAAGGATATTAAGATAGTCTTGTTAGGTCAAGATCCTTATAGTACTCCTGGAGATGCAATAGGTCTTAGTTTTGTTAATGGAACTACTAAAACTCCAGCATCTCTTAGGGTAATTTATAAAGAGATATTAAACAGTACAGGAAAAGAAGCAAATATACATACTTGGGAGGAACAAGGAGTATTTCTATTAAATTCTGCACTAACTGTTGAAACAGGAAAGCCACTTAGTCATATTAACTACTGGAGAGACTTTACACTTAATCTTATAAGATTTATTTCTTATGAGAATCCTTGTATCTGGTTTCTTTGGGGTAAAAAGGCTCAAGAGTTTGAAGGAGACATATATAATAGTTTTAATGCTACTCCTTATGCTGCTTCAAATATTAAAGAAATCCCTATTAGTAATTACAATTATATACTTAAAGCCCCACACCCAGCATCAGAAGCTTATTCTGGCGGTAAATCTGGCTTTTATGGTTGTAATCACTTTATTTATTCAAATTATATCTTAGGTAAACTAAGAAAAAGTACAATTAATTGGTAATATTAAAACGTTTTAAATTAAATTTTTATGAAAGTTACAATTTTTTCAACAAAGGGTTCACAAAAGGCAACCCATGAAACTCAAGCCAGAACTTGGGGAGAGTTAAAACAAGAACTAAGTAATAAGTATGACTTTGCGTCATTACAAGCTACTGAGAATATCAGAAGGACAGATTTAACTGTTGATTCTGCCATTCTTCCTGAGCAAGACTTTACTCTATTTCTGAGACCTATCAAAACAAAATCTGGAACTTCCTATTCATATAAAGAAGTAAGAGGTATTATATCAAAAGATATAAAGCTACAGAGCTATATTAAATCTGTATATGGTAAAAACTATACAAATTTAAGTGCAGAAACACTGAATGAAGCTGTTGATGGATTTAAGAATTTTTCAAAAGTCTACATATTGGAAGATCTTAAAAATAGATTTTCCTCTTGGTTAGAAGAGCATGGTTACAAAAATATCGTTGTAAGTCTCTCTCTTAAAGACGAAGAAGATGATATAAAAGCTCTAGAAGAGGAAGCTCAAGAAATCTTTGGTGATATTGATTGATAGTAATAAAATCCCCCTCTGTTTATAGAGGGGGATTTATTTTATTTTTTATTATGAGAAGTAATAATGAAGAGAAAGTTATCTCTATGATAAATAGAGATGTATTGTACAAAAGAAAAGGATGGTTTCATAGATATATGGAGAAAGGGTATTTCTTAGGAGGTATGGAAAGAACAGAAGAGAAAATAAAAAAACTTGCGGATACTATAGAATCATTTGTTGGAGTTTTGGAAGGAGTTTATGGGGAAAACTGGGCATTTCAATTTAGGAATATGTATTCTCTTCCTTCTATCATTATTCTTTTTCCTGAAATAGATATTACTAATAGTGAGGACAGACATCATACTATTAGGAATTTAGTAGTAAGACTTTCAATGAAAATTGTCAATAATTCTTTGTATATTCATAGTACTATAGGAGGATTTAGACTAACTGTTACAAGAGAAGAGTATATTTCAGGTTATTTACACTCTCACTTACATCCAGTGGGAGACAATTATAGTGAATACTTTACTATAAGAGAGGATAATTCAATAGATGTAAGAGCAAGAGTTTTTTGTTTAGGAGTAAATGAAATACCCGAACTTATCTGTCTATATAATGATAATCATGATATAGAAATTTTTGAACTTCTTCTCTTAACTCTTAAATCCTTTGTATGTTGGGAAAGTATTGAAGGAGGTCCTTATTTTAGAATCAGTAATATTTCTCAATATGCTGCCTCAGATGATCGTAGCTTTTTTAGAATAAAAGAAAATGACGCTGTGCTAATATTTGTTTACCTACTACAAGGGAATGTGTTCAAAACTTTTGATTTTGACATGCTTGATAGTAAAGTAAGAGTAATAGAAAATGACTTTTTTTATAAAACCTTATACAAAGTAGTAAAGGAAAGGTGTCCAGAACTTTTTTGTTCAAGAGTAGGGAATGATTTTTTTAAAGTCTTTAAAAATGATAGTGAGGTCATAGTTCCAGTAGACTATAAATTTAGTTTCAAAAATACAGAGATACCTTTTAAAATATACAATAACTATGTAAAAAAAGAAAAGGAAGAAGAAGGAGTGTCTTCTTCATTTATGATTCATCCAACAACTTATCGAGATTTAATAAATAGAATTAATATTTTTTTATATGAACAATGTATCAGATTCTACACAATTACTCAGTAAAATAAAAGTAAATATTCCTGAGAGTGTAATTAATAAAATAAAATATCTGTGTACGGTAATTCCTAATTTGGAATGGTCAGGCGTACTGTTTTATACTGTTGAAGGTACTATAAAAGAACCTTCTGGATTTAGTATAAATTTAAAAGATATTCTTCCTATGGATAGAGGAACTGCTGGATCTACAGAATTTACTTATGATAAAAGATATGTAGACTTTCTTATGAACAATGAAGAAAGACTTGAATGGAGATCTGGGCTAATTCATTCTCATAATAATATGGGAGTGTTCTTTTCAGGTGTAGATAATGAAGAGTTATCTATAAATTCTAAAGCTCATAACTATTATTTATCTGTAGTTGTAAATAATAGATTAGACATTATAGGTAGAATTGCTATTAATTCTTCTGTAGAAGCTACTATAAAAGCAGACTTTAATGGTTTAGATGAGAATGGAGATCCTTATATAGTAGACTCAAGAAATCTTAAGATTAAAAAAGATAAGCTGTATCATTATGAATGTGAAATGATATATGATACACCACAAGTTTATCAGGATAAAGAATTCCTTGATAATGTAAGTACTATTTTAGAGGATAAGAGATTATATCCTAAGACTAAAAGTACTTCATATCAAAAGGATAAAGAGGAGGAATTTGAATATCCTTTTGGAGATTGGGGGAATAATTGGAGAAGCTATAATAATCCTGTTACTTCTTTACAGAACAAATCAAGAGTTCTTCCTATAGTAGAGAATAAAAAAAAGCCAAAAAGTAAAACATCTGAGGAAGATTTCTCAATATTTGTTGAGAGTAACTGTGAGGACTTCATTAAAGTTTGTTTTGACTATGATGATTTATTTGAGTTATCTCTAGAAGATGTGCTTAGTTCTATTGATGAATCTATTGTAAGTGGAGAGTTCACTCCTCCAGAGATCCTTGAGGATTTTATTGTTAATTTTCAAAATGAATTTGATACTTATTTCAGAAGTATTGCAATGGATGATTTTGTTATAGTAAAGATTATGAGGAAAAAGCTTCAAGAATATAGAAAACAATTTGGATTCTTAGAGGGTATTATTAACTTTTTAATAGGAATAGAAAATGAGTGGAGAAATTGATAATTTGGAAAGAGAGTTTGAAGAAATCTTTGGTGAAAGTCTAAGGAATTCTTCTGTAGAAGAACCAGAAACTGAAGAAGAAAACAATGAGACAGTTCAAGAACCCTTAGTAGAGGATGAAGAAAATAGTATTATAGAGGATGACTTTGAACCAAGTAATAATGATGAACAGTTTACTAGATTTAAAGGTCTCCCCTGGTTTGATTTTATTGATAATTCATTAATTATAGGTGGTGCTGGTGGAATTGGTAGTTACTTAGCTTTATTTCTTGCAAGAGCTGGTTTTACTATTAGCATTTATGATTTTGATATGGTTGAAAAGGTAAACTTGTCTGGTCAATTTTTTAAAAATTCTAATATAGGGGAGTATAAAACAACTGCTGTTTATCATAATGTAAAAGAATTTTCTCCAAGCTCTGTTATTTATACTATTACTAAAAGAATTGATTCCAATACAAAAATATTAGGACCATACTTCTTCTCAGCTTTTGACAATATGGAAGCAAGAAAAAATTTCTTTAATGTCTGGAAGAGAAATGTTCAGGATTATGAGTTAAGTAATGAAAATAGTACTATAAAGAATGTTCCCATATTTATTGATGGCAGATTGGAATCCGAACAGCTTCAAATATTTTGTGTTACTAAAGAAAGAATTAAAGAATATGAAGAGAAATATTTATTTGATGATTCTGAGGTAGAAGATGTTACCTGTACAATGAAACAAACATCTCATGTAGCAGCTATGATAGCCTCATTTATGACTGTCATGTTTACTAATCATGTTACTAATATTCGATATAAGGAATATGTAAGAGATGTACCTTTTAAATTCGAAGTCTTTACACCACTTAATTTAATTTCAAGATGAGTATATATGGGAAACCTATAGAAAAACTATTCAGAGGTCCTGGTAGTAGTTTCACTTCCGTAGATAACTATAGTTTATCAACTGTTTCTTATAATAAATATATACCTTTAGCTTTACTTCATAATACAATTTATTTAGAGGATTATAAGTATGCCTATCCAAAGATAAGTCTATTTAGTAGAGGTAATAGTCTATATGTTGATTATCGTGTGTATTTTACTCAACTTGTAAATTTTCTTACAGGTTCTCGTTTTGGAAAAATAAGTTTCAAGGAAGATAAAGTTGAAAAAACAATATATGCAGCTTTTGGAACTATTTTAGATGAAAGGGGTAAAATACTATTTCTAACAGCAATAAGTTCTGAAGCTTTTCTGAAGACAGTAGTAGAGTTGGGAAGAGGAAGAATTAGTTTTGATACTCTCTCAATTAGAGATAAAAAAATATATATCTCTACAGAATTAAAATCTTATAAGAAGGTATATAAAAAGGTCAAAGAAACCTTTCTCGATGATTATTTGGATAGTGGTTGTGAGTTATCCATTATGAGTTCAGAAAGTATTGAAAAAGTGGTGTATGGAAATGAGTTTGAAAGTTCATTAAATTTGGAAACAGTAGAAGATAAGAAATCTTTTATTGACTTTTTTAAGAATACTATTTTATAGAGTATGAGTAATGAACAACAAAGTAAAAAAGTAAGAAGTATAGGAGCAAAAAATAAACACAAAGGTTCACATGCTGAGAGGTTTTATGCAAAACTCTTTAGAAGTTTAGGTTATAATTATTGTATAACTTCAAGACAAGGTGGTAGAATTTATGATAATGCAGGAATAGATTTAATGAATATTCCTTATAATATTCAGATAAAAGCTGGGACTCAAAAAAACATGTCTCCTGGTAAAGTTTTATTTGATATTGAAAATCAGATTAAAGCTTCCTTCCCAGAAGATTCAGAAGTTAGAAAATATCCCATTATACTTATTCATAGATTAAATCCTTTTAGCAATAATACAAATGAGGACATTATATATATGACTCATAGGCAACATCTTAGATTTAAAGAAGTTAGTCCAGATCTAAGATATGAAACTTATAAACAAAGAAAAGGAATGTATAATAGTGAATATGGTACAATAGTGAGTATAACTTTTGAAAATTTTAAAAACCTAATCTTATTAAAAGATGCTATACATAACAAACAGACAGAAGATACAGGAGTATAGAGATAGCCCAGCTATTAATCAGAGTAGCTTAAAGAAACTTTTATCTGGTATGAAAGAGTTTCTTAGTGAAAGGGAAGAAAAAATAACAGAACCAATGATTATTGGGAGTGCAGTAGATACAATACTTACTGGTGAGGAGGGGGATTTTGAGGAATTGTTTTATATCCCAAGTTGTCCAAAACCATCAGATTTATTATGTTCTATACTACAAGAGGTGTTAGACAGAAGTCAGAATAAGCAGCTTCCATTGGAAGATAATCAACAAATACTTGAAGAAGTTATTGAAGCTTTTAGTTATCAACCAAATTGGAAAATAGCTACAAGAGTTAATAAAGTCTTAGAGAATGCTGCTTATTATGAGTCTTTACAGAAGAGTCTTGATAAAGTTGTCATCTCAGAAGAACAATTGTCTATTATTACTTCTATTGTAGACTCTCTTAGAACAAATATGACTACAGAAAGTTTCTTTGCAAGAGAGAAATATGCAAATAATCTAAATTGGGATATTTATTATCAGCTTCCTATATATTGGAGTTATCAAGGTATAGATTGTAAAGGTTTATTAGATATAGTTATAGTAAGGAAAGAAGATGGAATTGTGAAAGATGTTATTCCTATTGATTTGAAAATTATTATGGATAAAGTTCTTAACTTTCATAATAATGCCAGATTAAGAAGATATGACATCCAAGGTTCTTACTATACTGATGGACTTTTACTCTCTAATAGTCTACCTTTTGAAGTTAATGAGAATACTATTAGAAATTTCAAATTTGTAGTAGAATCTTATACAGAGACAGGGACACCATTGTTATTAGAGTCTTCAGATGAATTTTTAGAGATTGGTAGAAATGGATTACCTGAAATTGTAATAGATGGTAGAGTAGTAAGACAAGAAATCTTAGGATACCGACAATTACTTGAGCTTTATAGTTATTATCAAAAGCAAGGTTGGCAAGAAGAAAAGCTAATCTATGATAGTAATGGAGTTTTAGTACTAGATTGGGATAAGATTCATGGTTATTAAGTATAGAAAACAATATGAGAATAAAACTTCAGAATACCTTTCTCCTTGTTTAAAAGAAGGTTATAGCAGAATTTTTGAAGTGAAATTTAAAGAAATGTTTGTATTAGCTTATGGTATTGGTGATAAAGTTATTGAAGAAAATCCTAATTTTATTATAGGAAATAAGTCACCAATATTCATTCTTATAGATACCTTTGCTAATAAGAGAAAATCAGAGGATTTTATATATTGGATAAGATATCAATCTTATTTTATTAAAGATTATCCTATGGATCTTATAGGTAGAGCACATATGATTATTTTGGATTTTCCAAGTAAGTACTCTAACGCTTATGATAAGTTTCTTGAGGGAAGATATTCTGAGATGTTTACAAAAGAAGAAATAGATAAATTATTTCAGAAAGATTCCTATGAATATAAGGTTCTTACAAAGGATAAATCTTTAATACCTGTATTTGCAAAAAAACTAAAAGAAACATTTGAACTTTCATCTTTTAAAGATGATGACTTAATTGATAATGAATTAGATTTTCCTTATACTTTACAACAGGAAGAAGAATTCTTTAATACTGGACTATCCCTTTAGGGGGATAGTCCTTATTTTTAATTTAAAATAAAGTAATAACAAATTGCAAAAGGCGTTTACACGGATGACGGATATAAACGATAAATAAATATGGCAGGAATTGATAAAACTTACACAGACTCTTACAAGGATTACAAAGAGTTTAAAGATTGGGCAGATAAACAAAAGTTAACTTTTTTCAACGGACATACAGTTTGTATTGGTGATTGGGTATGGGAATATGAAAAAG
>CAZEMX010000007.1:0-47358 GCA_964513415.1 uncultured Nitrososphaerota archaeon | reverse complement strand
TTGTCCCTGGGGCAGCTTACGCCCCGCACGACCCCGGTGATGGTATCAACTATGACTCCTGCGACCTCTACCTTTCCGGGCGGGGGCCGGACAAGGCGCGTGATTATGCCAACCTTCGCAAAGTCCTCATAGTCCACCGGCGCTTCGCATACGATGATTGTTGGGATGTCAGCGTAACGTAAGAAAGACTTCGCCTTGTAGACGACGTGACCCGTTATGCCGCCCAGATGGAACAGTGCAATCTTAAACCGCCTTACCTGGAAGATCTCCTTTTCATTAATGCCTGCCATTGAGCCGCCAGGAGCACCACCGTACGGAGATTCGGGAGGCACGCCCGAGCCCGACTCTAGCACAAGGACGCTCGTCCGAATCCCTTGCTCTCTCAGACCGTAAGTGATCTCGCAGACAGGCTTCGTGATGTGCCTTTTTGAGGGGGACATCGCTACAGCGACAACCTCGAATGTCTCTGATTCCGATATCGTTCCCCTCTGGGCCAGCCCACCGCCCTCGCCGATGCCCATCGACTCCCTGCAATCGACGATCTGAGCATCACGCCCTATAGACTCTTTCAATGCGATCACCCGCGAACTTTGCCGGAGAGGTAATCCTTGACTGTGGGCTTTGGCTTTGTGAATCGCCCTACTCTGACGTCGTACCCGAAGGGCATCGTGGATTCGAACATTGTCTTGAAAGCTTCCAGAGCGTCCTCCGGCGCGGTGCCAGGAGTTAGCCTGATTATGAAACGCCCAATGACCTGTTTGCCATCATGGTATTTTGGACCGTGAATGAGGACCTCGGCGACCCTATCATCTGCATCTAGCGCACGCACTAGAGGCTCGCCTTGCTTGAGGTCCATCAGCCTTCGGGGCATGAGGTCTATTTCCTGTAACTCGATCGAGTCCGACACAGCAGGCACCTTAGCTAAATAGCCCAAGCGGGAGGATAAAAAGATTAGCTTCAACTGCACCCGAACGAGCAGTTTTTATTATTCCCTTCTATTAACTAGACTACAGGCTGGGAAAGCATCAGTTGAAGGTCTCAATAAACGGCCAGATCATCGATGCAGCAACCGGGACAACTGCCGAGCAGGCGTTGAAGAGGATAGGCGAGTCCGACAAGGGATGCATCCTGTCCGTAAGGAAGAGGGTCGCAGTCGAGAAGGTGGCAACGGATCTCTTCCGGATCGAGACGACGAGAGGCAGCATAATAATCAGGATAGATTGTCAGAGGGTGTTCGATGGATGGAGGAGGCACTTCAAATCATTCGAAGGAACGAGCGTAAGATGGGCCACCAGGGATGCGACGGTATTTGGGCAGATAGTAACTGATTTTGAACCTTCTGACGAGCAGTTTGAGATGAAGAAGAATGAGGTTGCGCTAAGCCTCTCGGGATTCAGTAATGAGAACACCCATCTAGTCTTTGGGAAGAAGACCCATGTAGGAAACTACTCCCCTCCGAAGGGTTGCGGTGCTATAGGGAGGGTGGTGTATGGGAGGCACCTCGTAGGGAATATGAAGATGGGAGATAGGATAATCAAGATCGAACCGATCATAGAAATGAAGGAGGCGGCCAAATCAGTCCTCAAGATTGACGGCGACTATGCGCTTGAGGATGGCGACAGCGTAATCACCAAGATGCGCATAGAACTGGAGGGCGCGTCCCCGGCGTCGAGTGAGCACGTCTATAATGTGCTAGGGAAGGGCTGGTTGGAGGTCAGGTCTAGAACAAGCAGGTTCATATCGGACAACAGGGTTGGCATCGCCTCGCTTGCGACTGAATGGCTGGGCGTGAGGCAACGCGGGACACTGACCGTGAGAAATACTGGAGGCAACGCAGGCGGAATCTATGTGTATACGTCCGAGGCGCCGCTCAGTGCGAGTCACTCGATAGCAGGGCACGTGGTTAGTGGCATGGAGCTTGCGGATGTGTCGGAAGAGGGAGACAGAATTGCGGTGTCCATTTCCCAAGAACGTATAGACCTGCTGGGCAAGACGCAGAGCGAGGCTGAAGCGTTCTTGGCAAAGCTTGGGATAAAGGTCGAGAGGCAGGGCGACTCGGCTAACTCTGCGATTGTGGTCGAGCATTCGCCGAGCAACTCATTGGAGATCGTTTCGAAGAAGGAGGTGCAGACGATCGGCGCAGGCAGGGAGAGGATCGTGAAGATCCGACTTTACGCCCAGGATGCGCCGGCATCTGTAAGGTACTTCAGGGTCATCACGGGTCTTGAACTGCGGCGGTTTGGGAAGCTTAAGACATACTTCTCGACCCCGAAGATGGACATGATACTGTTCAAGGGCAATGAGGATCTGGCCAAGGGGCTGATGCCAGAGAATATTCCGAGTTCGATAGTCAAAAGCGGTCAGATCGGCGTTACCAACACGGTGAAGAAGTTCACTGGAATGATTGGCGTTAGATTCACAAACAGCGACAAATTCGGGCCTACAGCCGAAGCATTTGATGGTACGAACCTGATTGGTGAGGTCGCAGGCAATATGGAGGCACTCAGGGAGCTTAAGGAGGGGACCGAGATTTACATCCAGGAGGTGCGGTGATGATAAAGACATACGTCGTGGTGCTTGCCTCAGACTCCAACTTGACGCCATCCATGCTCGCAGAGAAGGTTTCGGCCCGAGGGGGGGTTGATTATAAAGAGACCTGCTACGGCCTGCTTCTGGAAGGCGAGGAGGAGGAGGCGATGAAGGCAATCGATGAGTTAAAGGCGATGGATCCGAGCAGAGTCTTTTACAAGCAGAGAGGCTACAAAATAGGCGATAGCCGCATCTGCCGCGCTAAGAGAGGAGGGGGGCCCCGACCGGGCTACCATATGCTTTCCATGGAGAGGGAGGTTCTGAAGAATGTTTCAAAGGCGCTGGAGAGCCCGGCGGTCGAGGTCAAGGAGGAGGACGAGAAGCGCAAGATCGAGGTCGACAAACTCAAGAAGATTGTTGATGGCAGTGAGGGCTGAATGCAGACATTCGTTGATTCGACAGATAGAATGGGCGGCGAGCAGTACAGGTACATAGCCGAGAAGATGGTCGAGGACCTTGGGCTGACGGGCACTGTAGAAGGGATCTGGATGCGCATAAGACCTGAAGAGCCCTTCTTTATAATCAGCATCAAGTACAGAGAATTCGTTGGTAAGAACACGATAGCAGAGCTCGGGAGTGTGGAGTCTCGCAAGGATGGGGTCAAGATAACACTGTTCAGCGAGGTTGATGTTGGGGATGCTCTCAAGACGCTCTGGGGGGTTTACGGAAGGGACAGGGTAGAGCAGGGAGGCAGGATGGATATAAGGGTCAATGGCGTCGAGGCGGAGGATGTGAAGTGCATTAAGATACGAGAAAAGCCTATAGATGTCGGATCAAAGGTGAATGAGCTTGCACTGCGCATAATACCTGAAGGATTCCGCGTGAGGCATGTGACGAAGAGGGATGGGGAGGTCACAATAGTCGCTGCCGAAGATCCGATAAAGGAAGAGTGGAAGAGGCAAGCCGAGGCGGCTTGGAGGGCATGATATGCTGAAGTACCTCCTCTTTGAGGGCGGCCTATACAAGCATGAGTTGATGACGGAATACCTAGAGGATGTTGGCGGATTCATCGTCCAGAAGAATGTTGCCGGGCTGGACCTGATCATGAATCTAGCAGTCCCAGAGGAGGAGCTTGAGAATGTAAAGAAGTTGGCAGCCGAGCTCAAGGGCAAGATCAAGCTAGCGCCACTCATCGGGGTCGAGGTTGCAGTCGTAGCGCCGACCCTTTCGAGGCATCATCTCCCGCATCCGGCTTGCGACGTTGCGGAGAACCTCAGGAGGCATGGAGCGAAGACTAACATCATCGGGCTCTCGCGTGGCGTCGGGCAGAAGATAGTGCATAGTTCCCCCAAGGAGAGGGAGCTGATAGAAGAGCATGATATTGCGGTATTCACGCTTGGCAATTTTGAGAGATGCTTGACCAAGTATAAACCCCCTCTCTACAAGGATCTGGCAATCCCAGTGATTGTAACAGGAGGGCCAGAATTAGGGAGCCTGGAAGGGGCGCAGGGGTACGTCGGCGGGATCGGAAGGTATCCCGAACGAGCAAGGACGGGAGATATGATAGACAAGCTGAGGTCGGTCTCGGAGCTGGCTGGAGCGGTGGTCGAGGAGAGGCGCCGTGAGCTGGATCTAGACCCGCTGGTCCTAGAGCCGACAGTCGTAAAGGACGAGGTTGAGAGGCAGATACCTGAGGCGAAGGAGGCGCTCTCGCCAAACCCGGTGACCCTGAAGATAGATGGGGTAAGGATCAAGCTTCAGTACGACGACTACAAGGAGAAGGTCAGCGGCATAGTAATTAATGGCAAGCGCCTAGGGGAGTACTCAGTGATCAAGAGGTCGCAGATGAGGGACTACATACTAGTGAAGGTTCTTCCAGCGTCGATGTTCCAGTGAGGGCTAACAATGTTTCTTGAGGTTAGGGGACTAAAGAAGACATACCTTGACGGAAAGATAATGGCGTTGAATGACATATCATTCGCTCTGGACAATGGCGAGATATTAGGAGTCTTGGGCGGGAGCGGTGCCGGAAAGAGTAGCTTGTTGCGGATATTGAGAGGGTTTGAGCCATTTGACAGCGGCCTGATAAAGATCGACGATATTGAAGTAGGGCCTGATTCGCCAAAGAGCACTTACCTTGAGCTCCAAGAAAAGACGGCGATCCAACTGCAGAGGAGCTTCGGCCTATGGCCAGACTCGCCTGCAGAAAATGTGATCAGGGCGATTAGGTACTCCGAAACAGGCGAAGAGTCGATACCGGAGGATGAGGCGGAATATGATGAGTATAGGGCAAAGGCGATGGAGCTACTTAAGATAGTGCGGCTGGAGGGGAGAGCAGACCTGTGGTCGGAGGTGCTGAGCGGAGGGGAGAAGCAGAGGCTGATCGTTGCAAGGCAGATTGCCAGGAGGCCAAAGCTGCTTCTGCTGGACGAACCCGGGACGATGACGTGCCCTGAGACCAGAATGGACCTGATCGATGCGCTCAGGAGTGCGAACGAGAAGCTCGGCATGGCGATAATATTTGCCTCCCACAACCCCGATTTCCACAGGGCGCTTGCCAAGAGGATGATACGGATTGATGCAGGAAAGATTGTGGACAGCGGCGACGTGGAGGGCGTTTTGAGCAGATACCTCTCGAAGATCGAGGCGCCGCTGCCAAAGACCGTAATGAAAGGGCCAGTGGCAATGACTTTTAAGGACGTTGCAAAGGTTTACAAGCTCATACCGTACGGCAAGGTCTTTGAGCTGCATAATACAAACCTTGAGTTCAGGCGCGGGGAGATAACAGGAATTATCGGCCCATCAGGGGCAGGCAAGACAGTGATACTGAGGATGCTGGCAGGTCTGGAGATGCCAGATGCTGGAGAGGTCAGCGTCCTATACAAGAAAGAGTGGATCAAGCTCCAGAAACTTGGCAGGGCCAGCATGCATGCAAGGAGGCAGATCGGAATACTTCACCAAGAGTTTGACCTACCATACTGGTCGAGAGTTTTGGAGCTCTTCGCTGCAAAGGTGGGGATCAAGGATTACAGCATGGTAGAGGAGGCGCTCGAGAGGGCAAAGAAGGCGGGGATCAGCGATGAGACCGTCGATGCGATCCATAGGGTAGCGGAAATGCCGGATTCGGAGATCCAAGCCAAGTTGAGGGAGATCGGGATAGATCGAGATATCCTTAAGGAACTCTTCAGAAGCAAGGACCCAGAGGCGGCAAAGGACATCGCGCTTTCGGCTTTGGCGTTGATGGGGCTTGGCGGAGAGATGCTCGACAGGCACGTGTATGAACTCTCCGGGGGCGAGAAGGTCAGGATCGCGCTCGCGCTGGCAGTGATCGCAAAGCCTCGCATACTAATACTTGATGAGCCATTCGGGGATCTGGATCCGCTGACACTCAGGACAGTTTCCAACTCGCTGAAGCGCATAAAGCAGTCGTTGAAACCAGCCATTGTGCTTGTGAGCCACCAGCTTGACTTCGTCGAGGAAGTATCAGACAGATGCGTCCTGATTGAAGATGGAAAAGTTGTGTTGGATGGGCGACCGAAAGAGGCAGTAAGCAGATTCTTGGAGAGATGCGAATGTGTTTGAAGTAAAATTTTTGCCGGAGGGCAAGAGGGTCGCAGTTCCTGATGGGACGACACTCATGGCAGCTGCAATCAATGGGGAGGTCGACATAGCAACAATCTGCGGAGGCAAGGGATTCTGCGGCAAATGCCTTGTTGAGGTAATAGAGGGGGAGCTCTCGACAATCACAGATCTTGAGCTGAAGAGGATCCCCCCGGAGAAGGTCAAGAAGGGCTACAGGTTTGCTTGCCAGGCGCAGGTTAAGGGGAACGTTACCGTAAGGGTCCCAGACCAGAGCAGGGTCGGAAGGCAACGCCTAGTGATAATGGGCAAGGAGCCGCCAATCAAGATAAGGAGCAATGTGGAGAAGGTCTACCTTGAGATCGATCCGCCAACGCTCCACGACACGGTCGCTGATGACATTAGACTGTATGCCGCGCTTGGCTCTAGAGGCATTCTTAATGCGAGGCTGGATTACAGGATAGGGACAAAGATCACTGAGATGCTTAGGACCGCCAACTGGAAGGCGACGGCAGTAGTTCTCGGAGGGAGAGAGGTCATAGGGATTGAGGCGGGGGACACTCGAAAGAGGTCCTTCGGCGTGGCGGTTGACATTGGAACTACGAAGCTGGCGGTATTCATTGTCGACCTCATAGACGGCGGTATAGCCTTTGCAGAAGGCATGATGAACCCCCAGATAAGGTTCGGCGAGGATGTGATATCGCGCATCAACTACGCCGCCCAAGGTGAGAGGGAGCTTGGCGATGTGCAGAAGACGATAATCAACGGTATAAATGAACTCATAGAGAAGGGACTCGCGGAGACGGGAATTGACAGACAGGAGCTCTATGAGCTGGTTGCGGTGGGCAATACAGCAATGCACCACCTCTTTGTCGGGGTCGACACGAAGAGTCTCGGTCTATCGCCATACCCGGCTGGATTGGGTAGGGCATATGACATCAAGGCGAGGGACATGGGAATAGCAATCAACCAGTCAGGCAACGTCCACGTCCTTCCGAACATCGCCGGATTTGTGGGGGCGGATGCCATAGCAGATGCGCTTGCCTGTAGGCTACATGATAAGGAGAAGCTGACCTTGCTGATGGACGTTGGAACGAACACGGAGGTCATGCTCGGGAGCAGGGATGGTATATGGTCTTGCTCGACGGCCTCTGGTCCGGCATTCGAAGGGGCGCACATAAAGAACGGCATGCGTGCAGCAAGCGGGGCGGTTGAGAAGGTAAGGATTACCGACGATGAGGTGAGCTGCAAGACGATTGATGACGAGAAGGCGAGAGGCATCTGCGGCTCGGGGATAATCGATGCCATAGCGGAGATGCTCAAGTGCGGAGCCCTCGACACCTCCGGGAAGCTCGTAGAGGGGCACAAGGGAGTCAGAGCCACCCCGGCAGGAAAGGAGTATGTGCTTGTACCGAAGGAGGAGACCTCGTCCGGAAAGGAGGACATCGTCGTTTCGCAGGACGACGTAAGAGAGATCCAGAAGGCGAAGGCGGCAATGTTCGGCGGGTATATGACACTCATGAGAAAGAGCGGACATCAGACGACAGACCTTAATGAGATAATCATCGCGGGTGCCTTTGGCAACTACATTGACCCCGCCAGCGCCAGGATACTGGGCATGATACCCGAAGTATCGCTTGACCGCATATCGTTTACAGGGAATACCGCTGGATCCGGCGCAAGGATATGCCTAAAGTCGCTCGACATGAGGCGCGAGGCTACAGAGGTCGCAGATAAGATGAAATATATCGAATTGGCCGCTGAGCCGATATTTATGGAGGAGTACATCAATGCGATGTATATGCCGAACAGCAGGCTCAACATGTTCCCTGAGACCGTAGAGACGATTAAGGCACCCAAGGTGGTCAGAGTATATGTCAGCAAATAGTTCCAAAATCGACGTCAGAGAAGAGCTCGCCAAGATGCAAGGAATTCTGAAGACGGTTGAGATGAACATGGAGGATCGGGCAGAGATTGAGAGGCTCGAGAGCCAGGCCGAGAACGGTGTCCTGATGGGATTATGCAAGGGAGTCAACATCGGCGTGCGTGAGGCATTGAGGAAAAAACATCTTATTGGGGGGCTCTCAGATGGAACGATGCAGTGGCCCCGTTGCTCTCTGATAAAGATGGTGTGCGGCTCTGAACTAGTGGGGGAAGAGGTCATCGACCCGGCAAAGAGGGAGGAGTGCAAGCAGAGGGGCGACCTAGTTGTCGGCGAGATAGTCTTCTACAAGGACAGGATAAATATAATGAGGAGTAAACACGACGAGATGAGGGTCCAGATATTGCCCCTCGAGATGCCAGAGAGGTTCGGATCGTCTGCCATCGTCGGAAGCCCCTCTCCTCCTGCGGACCTCTACATAAAGAGGAGGATGGGGCTCGACACGAATGACCCAAAGCTCGGCACGATACTCGTTGGATTCGATTAGTAGCGGCGCCGTTAAGTTTGCCAAGACGCTGCATTACGACGACATCAGCTCACGATACGTCCAATAATCATATATAGTCACCTACGTACAAAAATATACATAGTGGGAGCCGTGTGGAAGGAGATCACGTCGTTCTTCGGATGCGCCCCTGCCAAGCTCAAGGTAGCAAGGCTGATGGTTGAGCTGGGATTCAGGATTAACGATGATCTCAAGATAGCATGCGGCGAGGTCGAGATAACGGATTCCAGCATAGCCAGAGCTGCCAAGGTGGACAGGAGGGTCGTCAGGGAGACCGTGGATGATATTCTTCGCGATCCAAAGATGAAGAGGATATTTACCGGGCTGAAACCAGCAGGGAGCTTCCTAAAGGATGTCGCGCCTACCTTTGGCTTCGGCGTAGTGGAGATCAGGGCGCGCCCGGATGCAGTTGGAGTGATATCAAAGACGACGGAGATCATAGCAAAGGCCAACGTCGGCATAAGGCAGATACTTGCCGAGGACCCCGACGTGAATCCTGACCCAAAGTTGCTCATAATCACGGATAGGCAGGTTCCGGGCGAAGTGGTTTCGGAACTTTTGAAGGTGCCCACGGTCACCAAGGTTTCGCTTAGTTGAATGAACAGGCGCGTGATCGCCCGGCCAGTCGAACAATGTGGTAAAAAATGGAAAAAAGGGGTTTGAGATCACTTCTTTGCCTTGTTCACTACCTTGATCTCGATTGTAGAAACGTTCCTTTCTGGTTCGCCTAGCTTTACTGTACCGATCGTCACTGATTCGGTGAATGCCTCGTCTCTCATGAGTTTCTTAGTCAACACTTCAGCAACGTCGACTGCAGAAGAAATAGACATACCCCTGGCCTTGATAGTTATGGAGTTGCTCTCCTTAAGCTGCATGAGGGCAGCTGTCGCATAGCTCATTGTTGGTTTCTTGCCGACCAGGATGACGTCCCTAGGCATTGCAGTGTTTACAGGAGCTTTTACTTCTTCAGCCACATTGTTCACCTCCGAAAGCAAAGTATTCGGGGATAAAAATAAGTCGCAACTGCCTTTTAAAGGTTTTAAAAAAGAGGGGTGCGCCTCATGCGCACTTCAGTAACCCTTGGAAGTTCATTGGCCCCGGAGGGCAATCGTTCAGCTTTCCTGCAAGGTATTCGCCGTAACCGCCCAAGTCAAGCAACCCGTGTCCGCTCATGTTGAATAGGATCACCTTCTTCTCGTTCTTCTTCCGGCACTCCTCCGCAACCTTCATTGCCATGCAGAGGGCGTGGGCGCTTTCCGGCGCGGGCAGTATTCCCTCCAGCCTGCAGAAGGTCTTCCCTGCCTCAAACACCTCGCACTGGTTGACGGAAACGGCCTTCACGACCTTGCTCTTGACCAGCGAGCTTAGCGATGGCGCCTTTCCGTGGTACCTGAGGCCCCCCGCGTGTATAGGAGGTGATACGAACTCGTGTCCGACTGTATACATGGGCAGAAGCGGAGTCAGGCCAGCGGTGTCGCCGAAGTCGTAGGCATATGTCCCCTTAGTGAAGGACGGGACAGCGCTCGGCTCGACGGCTATGAACTCGGACTCCAATGAACCCTTTAGCTTATCCTGTATGAAAGGATATGCGATCCCTCCGAAGTTGCTGCCCCCGCCGACGCAGGCTATCACGTAATCCGGCTTGCGGTCGATCAGGTCCAGCTGCTTCTTCGCCTCCTGCCCAATAATTGTCTGATGAAGCAGAACGTGGTTCAGCACAGAACCGAGGGAGTACTTCGACAGCGGGTCATCCAACACGACCTCGATAGCCTCGCTTATGGCGACGCCTAGGCTGCCGGGATGGTCAGGTCGCTCGTTCAGAGTCTTCCGCCCGAATGCGGTTTCCTTGCTTGGTGATGCGAAGACCTCGGCCCCATACATCTCCATCAACATGCGCCTGTAAGGCTTCTGATCATGTGATGCGCGCGTCATGAAGACCCTGCACTTCATCTTGAATAGGCTGCAGGAGAGGGCGAGAGCTGTTCCCCACTGCCCGGCACCGGTTTCGGTTACGAGGCGCTGCGTGCCGTCAATCATGTTGTAGTATGCCTGGGCAACAGCGGTATTGCCTTTATGGCTCCCCAGCGGCGAGATGCCTTCATACTTGAAGTATATCTCGGCAGGGGTCCTGAGATACTCCTCCAGACGCTTCGCTCGTATTACTGGCGATGGCCTCGAGAGGTTGACGTATACAGAGCGGATCTCCTCTGGTATCTTTATGAATCGCTCAGATGACATCTCCTGAGCCAGCAGGCTCTTTGTGAAGATCTTGCTGAGGGATTCAGGCCCAGCCGGAGCCTTGGTTTTCGGGTCAAGCGGCGGGGGACACGGTTCAGGCAGATCCGGCAGAATGTTATACCAATATTTCGGAATTTCATCGACTGGAAGGTCGATCCTTACGGCATTGGTGCCAAAGACAGTCACCCATAATGTACACCTAGACTAAAATAGCAATAAGTCTGCATATTTAAGCATTTATGTATAAAAATGTACAAAATCAAGCATGTAGCGCCTTCGCAAAATCGATCAGCACCGCCTTGGGGTCTCTGGCCTTTACGACGCCGGAGGCAACTAGGACGCCCTCTGCTCCTAGTCTTATCGAAGAGGACACGTCCTCGCCAGTCGTTATGCCAGCGCCGCAGAGCGGCCGTACGTTCCTGTTGACGCTACGTATTGCCTTGACAGACTCGGAGATGACCTCTGGCTTGGCCTTCGAGACGGAGATGCCACTCCCTATCAGCTCAGGTGGCTCGACGGCGATCATGTCCGGCTCCAACGCTGCGAGAGATTTACCCACAAGCGACGAATTTGCGCACGTGCAGGTCAGGAGGCCCAAAGATCGGCACCTCTTGATCGTGTCTTCAATGACATCTATGCGAAGCCTGTGCTCCGAGTGGTTAACAAGTGTCCCGCAGGCCCCGGCCTCCTTTATCGATTCTGGAGTGATATATCCCGTATGCGCCCCGGGCGTTTCTGCATCGACATGCTGCGCAAAGACGGGGATCCCGACTGTCGCGGAGACCCGCAGTATGTCAGCCGGCTGAAGCGCAACGGCTATTCCTGCGCCATACTCTTTGCTGACTTGTTCTGCATACCTCGCTATGGTCAGCGCATTTGCACCTGTCGATTCGGAGTATGTCTTGAAATTGACCATTATCAGAGGGTATTGGATGTTCAACCTCATTCACCTATAATCGGGCAGCGATCAGAAGGGTAGATCCGCGTCCAGACCCAGCCACAAGACATAAAGAAGTATGGAACACGGATGATTTAACCGTATTGATTTGCCAAAAAATTGTAGGGCAGGGTGCCCTGGAAATCAAGAACGCTACTTCTGCTCCTGTGGCGGCGGAGGGGGAGTCGACGTGCCTTTGTTCTCTGCGCCCTCTGCGAACTCAGGTATGTCCTCAAGAGGTTTAGGAGGCGGCGTTGTTGCCATCGTATAACCGATCCAGCCCGCTATTGCCAGGACGCCCAAAACGAGAATTGCCACAGGCAGAATGAACATCCAATACCTGAGCGGATAATCGCCAATGACCATATCCCAAGGAGAGAAGAACAGCGCCCATATGTAGACGATTACGAGAATGATGGCAATGCCCAGAATTCCGGCGCCCATCGTCTGATCTTTTGATGCCATAAACGATACACCCTGTCTTATCAGTTGAAGGTATTTATGGATTTAAGCTTTTATATACTCATCGCTATGGTATTCCCAGGATGGTTACATTGAACGTTGCTGCGGTCCCTTCCATCAACTGTGATGAGGTCGAGAGGAAGATCATAAGGTTCTTGAAGCGCGAGGCGGGGCATAGAGGAGTCGTGCTTGGGCTAAGCGGCGGCATCGACTCGGCAACTGTTGCGGCGCTTTCGGTAGAGGCGCTGGGCAAGCAGAAAGTGCTTGCGCTTATAATGCCCGAAGACGGATCCACCCCCCGCGAGGATAGTGATGATGCAATCAGCTATGCGGAGGAGCTGGGCATCAGTTACAGGATCGTGAACATAACGAATGCCACCAGATGCGTAATCTCATCTGTAGCGAGCGGAGAGAACAGGGTTGCAGAGGGTAACATCAAGGCCAGGATCAGGATGCTGACGCTGTACTATTTTGCCAACTCGGAATGCAGGATCGTCGTCGGGAGCGGCGACCGGAGCGAGTTGTTGATAGGGTATTTCACGAAATACGGAGACGGGGGAGCGGACGTGCTCCCAATCGGCGGGCTTTACAAAACACAGGTCAGGCAACTTGCCAAAAGCATCGGCATCCCAAGCAGGATAATATCAAAGAAGAGTAGCCCCTGCCTCTGGGACGGCCAGACTGCAGAGGGGGAGCTCGGAATAGACTATGATCAGCTCGACATTATACTGCACATGTTGGTGGACAGGAAGATGAAAAGAGAGGAGATAGCAGACCAGCTTGGAGAAGGCGGGGATGCATTGGTCGACAAGATCAAAGAAAGGATCGACAACAATGCCCACAAATTGAGAACCCCCCCTATACCCAAGATTTGAGGGGCACATGCAAGCATGCCGAGCCCATCTTTGGACGACCTAGAATCGATGCTGAGAGAGGGAGAGGGTCTTGAGAGCATCGTCAAGGATATGACTTGGCAGGATTTCGAGGGCATTGTTTCCGAGATCTTTTCAGCCAATGGGTTCAGAACCTTCCGAAACTTTAGGTTCTCATCGAAGAAGAAGAGGTACGAGATAGATGTGGTAGCGGTGTCCCCGCCTAGGATAATTCTTACGGACTGCAAGCATTGGAGCATAAGGCAGGGCAAATCATCGGGGCTGAGGGCAGCAGCGGACGGGCAGCGGCGGAGGGCAGAGGAATTTGCTTCGAAGATGCAGGAATTTGGAATACTGGGGATCGAGAGATGGAAGAGGGCAGCCATAGTACCCGTTGTGGTCACCCTCTATCAGGAGTCGGTCATCGAGAGCAATGGGACGTTCGTGGTGCCGGTCTTCAAGCTTAACAGCTACATAGAGGAGGTAAGAAGCGGCATGTGCGATGATGACGAGGCCAGAGCCCGCCGTATTGACGAGTGGCAGAGTCAATAGGGAGTGGCGGGTCCGCGCCCCAGCATCTGCCGGACTATCGAGATGACTTTCATCGTCACCTCAACGGAGTCCTTGCCCAGTATATTAAGCATGGGCTCCTTGCCCATGTCCCCCTTGTGGAAGATCACATCAGGCACCTTCCCCGAGGCAGTTATCGCGGCGGTCACCCCCCAAGGAATGGAGGCGCCCTCGGTCAGCTTGACATTGTCTGGCTCCTTGGAACGATCATAGGAGGATACGGTGAAGCCGGCCCTGAGGCAGGCATCCAGTATTAAGTCGGAATATCTTATGTTCATTGCGGATCGGATGCGCGGATCGAATGACATCGCGGTCAAAATGACCTTAGCAACATGACTGGAGGCTCCGAAATGGGGGCAGGCGCTCGCCTTCAGGCGGGAGCCCAGCTTGACGATCCTGCCATGGATCGCGCAGACATCGTCAGGGACGCGGGCATACGGCATAGGCAGAGCCATCCCTATGTTTATCTGACACTCTGGGCAGAGCAGTGAAAGGCCCTCAGTGGATTCAAGGATGGCGAGGGCATCGCTTATGTTTGAGAGCACGCGGTACTTCTCGGCATCGATCTCAATATTGCTCATGGGGTTGGCTGGACCGACGCCGCCACCTATCCGGATGCCATAGAGTATGGCATTTGATACAAACGCCTTTGCACCGAGGATGGACTCTTCCAGAGAGTGTCCTTTTGACAGCAATGCAGTCATCGCTGCAGAGAATGTGCATCCAGTCCCATGTGTAGAAGCCGATGCTATTCTCGAACCGCTGTACTGCCTTATCGTCCCATCTTTAGTGACGAGTAGATCGATGGGCGGACCGCTGAGATGGCCGCCCTTGATCACCACCGCCCTCGGGCCCAGCTTCAGGATGGCCCTGCCAGCAATTGCTGCATCATCAATATTGTCGATAGTTATACCTGAAAGTGCCTCGGCCTCGTCGACATTGGGAGTGACCACTTCTGCAAGAGGGAGCAGCTGCGACTTGAGGCTTTTGAGGGCGTCCTGCCTCAAAAGCGGCGCGCCGGACTTTGCTATCATTACAGGGTCCACAACGAGGTGCAGCCTGTGATCCGTGATTGAACGGGAGACTGCATCCACTATGGACGGGGAGGATAACATGCCGGTCTTTGCATACTTAACGCCGAAGTCGGTAACTACTGCGTCGATTTGGCTGCGGACGATCTCCGGAGAGATCTCGCTCACAGCGCTGACGCCCATTGTATTTTGGGCGGTTACGGCGGTGATTGCGACAACGCCATGAACCCCCAAGGCAGCGAATGTCTTGAGGTCGGCCTCTATGCCAGCTCCTCCGCCTGAGTCGGACCCTGCGATTGTCAGCGCGACAGGAATGTTGCCCAAGTATGTCCCCATGAGTTTTAGGCAGTCTTTTTATTTAAACTTTGAACCGCGTGCCTCTAGAGAAGGTTGCAGGGCAGTTTGATGAGGAAAACAATTTTATAATAACCTTATAAGGCAGTGATATAATATTTCAAATAAACCGGTTATGGTGAAGCGCCTTGAATCCGCCCTGCGAGCTGACCGTTAGATCGTTGCTGCCGACACTCAGGACACTAGTTGCGAAGGAGTTGGCACAGAGCTATGGTTGGACACAGACAAGAATAGCAAGGAGGCTTGGAGTGACGCAAGCCGCCGTGAGCGGCTATCTCACACAGGACGTGGAGGCGATGGCGCCCCCGCCTTTCAGTATAGAGGAGCTCAGGAGCATCTCGAAGAGCCTCACTTCAGAGATTGCTACTAAGAGGCTCACATACGTCGATTTGGTCAACAACATATGCGAGATTTGCCTTAGCTTGCGCAGGGGCGGGGCGATCTGCCACGCGCATAAGATCAAGGTCCCTGAGCTTGATGAGGAAAGGTGCATCATCTGCATGCAGCTCCATATGAGTCTGGCAGACATATCCGATGTCAGGAGGGTAATACTAGGCGATCTCAGGGCAGCAGTCTCACTCTTGGAGAGCGCCTCCGAATTCACGGAGCTGGTGCCGGAGGTATGCAGCAACATAGTCATGGCGCTGAAGGACGCCCAGGGGATTGCGGATGTCGCAGGAATCCCGGGCAGACTGGTAAGGGTAAGGGGAAAGGTGAAGGCGCTGATGGATCCAGAGTTTGGCGTCTCGAGCCACCTCGCAAAGCTGCTGCTTGCGGTGATGAAGGTCGACCTTAAGGTCAGGGCTGCGATCAACATCAAGTATGATGAAGGCGTGCTTGAGGCAGTAAAAAAGCTCAACCTCAACTATGCGGTCCTGGAGAGGGCGCAGAAGCACAGGGGCAACGAAGATGAGCTCATCAAATTCGCCGAGGCTGCCATGAAAGAGGGGGGCGGGTGGGTCGATGTGGTTATCGATGAGGGCGGTTTTGCCATCGAGCCAAATGCTTACTTCTTCGAGGAGAACGCAGTCAAGCTGGCAGACAGGATAATCAGGATATCTCGGATCTACGCCAACGGGAAGCAGAAACGGTAATGGAATAACGGAATCATTATTATCCCTAGAATACATTCTAATCACGGTGGGGCGCGTGCCGGCAAACTTACCTCCGCAGGCTAAGGCAGCAGAGCAGAGGTACATAAACGCCAAAACGCTCCCCGAGAAGATCCAATACCTCCAGGAGTTCATATCGAGCATACCCGAGCATAAGGGAAACGAGAAGATGAGAGGGTACCTCAGGAGAAGGCTCGCGAAACTGAAGGAGGAGCAGGATCTCCAAAGAAGGAGAAAGGCCACGGGCAGCGGCGGAGGAGGATTCTCGATAAAGAAGGAGGGCGCCGCGCAGATAGTGATACTGGGGACGACCGGCGCTGGAAAGAGCTCGATCCTTGGATCGCTTACCAATGCTAAGGTGGAGGTCGGGGACCATCCCTTCGCCACGAAAGAGCCGGTTCCGGGAATGCTGAGGTATGAGGACATCCAGTTCCAGCTCATAGATACGCCCGCCATGTTCAAGGGTGCGTATAAGGGGGCAGCTTGGGGCGCGCAACTACTGAGCCTAGCGAGGAATGCGGATGGTCTGCTTATTGTTCTGGATGCGACGGATGCGATAGTCCAATTTAACACGATAATGAAGGAGTTGACACTGGCGGGCATAACCCTAGACAAGAGGACGAGGAAGATCGAGATAGAGAGGTCGAATGGTGGCGGCTTCCAAGTGGCGTGCACGGGAAGGATACTGTGCGGAGTCGATGAGATCGAGAGGGTCTTGAAGGAGGCAGGGGTCAGGAACGCGATAGTTAGGATCTGGGGGGATGCCACCAAAGAAGACCTGATGGAGTCGCTGGAACAGACAAGGATCTACAAGCCGTCGCTGATTCTCGTAAACAAGGCAGATCTGGTGCCGAATGCGACCGCAGAGTTCGAGATGGCAACCAAGAGGAGGGCAATTGGAACGTCGGCGAGGTTTAATCGGGGACTTGCAGACGTCAATAAAAGGCTCTTCGAGTCGCTGGGGATACGGAGGATCTATACTAAGGAGGTCGGCGGAGAGCCGGCAAAGAAGCCCATAATCGTCAAGTCCGGAGCCACCGTAAGCGACATAGCGAAGATTGTCCACTCGCAGTTCTTCAAGCAGTTCAAGCTAGCGAGGATCTGGGGAAGCTCCGTGAACTATGGGGGAGAGAGAGTCGGCTCAGACCACATCCTAGAGGACAAGGATATCGTTGAGATAAGAATAAAATGATAGAAAAGGCAGACGGGCGCATAATTCAGGAAAGTTTATTTGAAATAGCGACTTTCATTGAGATTAACGAGTCCGTTACGCCACAGGTGTTCTAGATGGTCAGAATTGCGCAGATCTCATGCGGCTCAGAATACAGCGGCATACAGCAGGAAATCGAGAAGGCGGCGCAGATAGTAGGCGGAAGCATCTTCGTACCGGAGATAGAGGCGTCGGAGATCAGGGCTGCCGAGGAGGAGATTGGATTCCATGTTGCCAGCCCTGGGCTCAGGGTGATGATGGCAAGGGCCAAGGCGATTGTGGAGGGGAGGGTTGATGCTGACGGAGTATTCATTGCGAGCTGCTTCAGATGTGCTGAGGGTGCGCTGGTAAGGAGCGTGATCAGGAGATATATCCAAAGCCAGTCGAAGATACCTGTCGTGTCATATTCATTCACAGAGAGGTCAAAGGCGGGCGCGCTACTGCTCAGGATGGAGGCGCTGGTGAACATAATCGGGAAGAAGCCCCTCTTCGCAAGGACAAAGCAGGAGGGCATAACCGCCGGAATCGACTCCGGTTCGACAACGACCAAGGCGGTGATAATGAAGAATAATGAGATACTGGGTTCGGGCTGGTTCCCAACAACGGGCGTTCTGGAGTCGGGCATGGCGGCCCTGAACCAGGCGCTTAAGGAGTCGGGGCTGAGCGAGGATGCGCTGGAGGCGGTCGGCGTTACTGGGTACGGCAGGACGATACTCAAGGAGAAGTACAAGGCCCAACTCGCCATGGAGGAGGTCTCGACATGCTCGAAGGGCGCGCTGTTCCTCACGGATAAACAGAAAGGAGATGCGACAGTCATAGACATAGGCGGGATGGACAACAAGGCGATAACACTCTACGACAGCATACCCGACAGCTTTACGGTAGGAGGGGCGTGCGCAGGCGCCTCAGGCAGGTTCCTAGAGACCAGCGCGAAGCGCTTGGGGGTCTCCATTGAGGAGTTTGGCGAGATGGCAGCCAAAGGGCAGTACAAGGTCGTCCCCATGAACGCATACTGCATAGTATTCGGTCTGCAAGACCTCGTAGCTGGGCTCGCGGGAGGAGCCAAGCCAGAGGACGCCGCGGCTGCAGCCTGCCACAGCGTTGCCGAGCAGGTATTTGAGCAGCAGCTGCAGGAGATCGACATAAGGTACCCTATCATACAGGTCGGCTCCACTGCCATGATCAAGGGCCTTGTCAAGGCACTTTCGGAGGTCCTGAGTGTCGAGATGATAGTCCCCAAGAGGCCGAACCTCATAGGGTGTGTCGGGGCAGCAGTAATGGTTTCGGGGATGAAGGACCTCGAAGAGGCAAAGTGAGCGCGGCAAAGGGGATTGCGGATCTGATGATGCTTAAATCTGCCCCCAAGGGCTATACGCTGGACACACATCGCGCCTCCTCACCGGCTGCGACACTCAAGCAGGTTCAAGGAGCGGTCCCAAAGGCAGGGATCACGAGGGTCGCAGACATCACAGGGCTCGACAGGATAGGCATACCGGTCTTCACATCGGTGAGGCCTGGCGCCGCAGGCGGGGCGGTAACGGTCTATGCCGGCAAGGGTTTCACGAAGGAAGAGGCGCAGGTCTCGGCGATAATGGAGGGGATCGAGAGGCATGCTGCCGAGCCCCGTTGCTGCGGATGCTTGGTCGATAGCTATGACGAGCTCGAGCTGGCGCATGCCAAGGGGGGCGACGCAGTCCTTGATCCGACCAAGCTCATACTTCCAGCGACGGCGAGTTACCGGAGTTCGGACAGGATCGAGTGGTTCAGGGGATTTTCGATCACGAACGGAAACTGGATCCTGGTCCCAGCGGAGGCGGTTTTTCATCCATACCGCCGTACAAACCAGCTATTCAGAACGAACACGAATGGGCTTGCGGTCGGCAACATACTCGAAGAGGCGGTCCTCCACGGATTGATGGAGGTCATAGAGAGAGATGCGTGGTCGCTCTTCGAGTACGGCAGGCTAAAGGGCAGAGACCTCAAGATAGGACCTGAGACCGCAGGGCCGATCGGCGAGATCGCCGGCAAGCTGCTCGGGGCGAAGGTTAAGGCGCACGCGAAGGACATAACTTCCGACGTCGGCGTCGCGACAGTCGCGGTCGCGCTCGACGATGAGGCGACGAGGGATCCTGCGCTGCTCTCGTTGGGGGTTGGGACGCACCTGGATCCTGAAATTGCAGTGATGCGGGCATTCACGGAGGCTGTCCAGAGCAGACTTACGACAATACACGGCACCAGAGAAGACACCTACAAGGCGGATTTTGCCAGAAGGGCAGGGTACGAAAGGATGAAGCGGATCAATCGCAGGTGGTTTGAAGAGGAGGGGGCAGCAGTGTCGATGGGCGAGATGCCGGCATATAGGAGCACAGACTTCCTAGATGACATAAGATATACGCTTCAGAGGCTCGCCTCAGTCGGCCTCAATGAGGCGGTGGTTGCTGAATTGACGCGTAGCGAGACGGCGGTGCCTGCAGTTAGGGTGATCGTTCCAGGTCTTGAGGTCTATGCCATGGACAAGGACCGAGCCGGCATGAGGTTGAGGGGCGCGAATGCGCCAAGGTGATGGGTTTGGACAGGATGCGAAGCAAGGCGGTCATTTTTTTGGGACCGAGCGCGCCGATCTCTGAGGCGAGCAGGATACTGCCGTCAGCAACATTCCGACCACCCGCCGGCAGGGGCGATATAGCAGCCGCTGCGGACGAAGGGTTTGAGATAATCGGGCTCATAGACGGCGTCTTCTACCAGCGCAATGCGGTAGCCCATAGGGAGATAACATATGCCATAGGCAGAGGTGCCATCGTAATAGGTGGATCGAGCATGGGCGCATTGAGAGCGTCTGAGATGGACGCCTGCGGCATGGTAGGCGTCGGCAAGATCTATAGGTGGTACAAAGATGGCAAGATTGTCTCAGATGACGAGGTTGCGCTAGTTTTCCATCCGGAGACATTGGCACCGATCTCGGAGCCGATGGTCAACATAAGGGCGACGTTGGATGGGCTGGCGGAGTCGGGAGACATAAGCGCGGAGGAGGAGGAAACAGTAGTGAGGGCTGCAAGCGAGACGCCTTTCCAGTTCAGGAATATCAGCAGGATATGCCAGAGGGCGCTTCGCGCGGGACTGCCGCCTGAACGCTGCCGGACGATCGCGGCACTCCTCAAGGAGAGGCGCATTGACCAGAAACGCCTCGATGCGATAAAATTGCTGGAAGAGGTGCGGACATTAATGGGATAGGCTGAGGGGCAGGCGGCGATGATTGGGCAGTCCAAGAGGTCGAGACCCTGGGAATTCAGTTTGTTTATATATCACGATTTTCAAGATAAGGTGTCCTGCGGTGTGTGATATGGGCGAGCCATTCATCATAATTGATGGGGTATCAAAGAAGTTTGGCACAAAGGATGTACTAAGAAACATATCATTGACGATAGGAGAGGGGGAGAGGCTGGGAATAATTGGCAGGAGCGGCTCAGGAAAGACCGTGCTCCTCTCCATGCTTAAGGGCATAGCGGATTATGCCCCCACAACAGGGAAGGTAGTATATAGGATTGCGATCTGCAAGGAATGCGAGCATATAGATGGACCGAGTAAGGCTGGGAAGGTCTGCCCGAGATGCTTCAGCAAGATGGAGCTGCTGGAGGTGGACATCTGGAAGAACGATGCCAACGCCAGAGCGCTGCGGAACAGGGTCTCGATAATGTTTCAGAGGACTTTTGCCCTTTACGGGAGCATGACGGTTTACGAGAATCTGATCGAGGCTCTGGGCAGGACAGAGATACCTGGGACGGACATAAACAAGCGGGCGATCGAGATTGCAAAGAGCATAGGGCTCTCGAACAGGCTGATCCACACAGCGCGGGACCTCAGCGGCGGAGAGAAGCAGAGGGTGGTGCTCGGCAGGCAACTGGCGGTAAACCCGGTCTTGCTCCTAGCGGATGAGCCGACGGGGACGCTGGACCCGATAAACGCCAAGATGATCTACAGCATCCTCATAGAGGAGTGCAAGAGGCAGGGTACAACCCTCCTAGTCACGTCGCATGTCCCTGAGGCGATCGAGGCGATCTCCGAGAGGGCAATACTTCTCGAGGACGGGAGGATAGACCTGCAGGGCGACACGAAGAGCGTTGTCGCGAAGTTCATGAGCAGACTCAAGCCTGAGGATGTTCCGGTGCCGAAGGAGCCCGGAAAGGCCATTTTGAAGATATCGGATTTGAAGAAGCATTACTTCTCCATTGACAAGGGAGTCGTTAAGGCCCTAGATGGTGTGAGCTTCGAGGTGAAGGAGAAGCAGATATTCGGAATAATCGGGCTTAGCGGCGCAGGCAAGACGACACTATCGAGGGCCATATGCGGGGTGACTGCGCCCACATCTGGAACAATTGAGATGAAGATCGGGGACGAGTGGATAAACATGCTCGAGCCTGGACCGCTTGGCAGGGGCAGAGCTACACCATACATGGGGCTGCTCCACCAAGAGTATACGCTCTATCCGCACAGAACGGTGCTTGAGAACCTCACGGACGCGATCGGGCTGGAGCTGCCGGACGAGTTTGCGAAGTTCAAGGCACACAGCGTGCTTGTTGCTGCAGGCTTTGAAGAGGAGCGTATAGAAGATACCGTTCAGAAGTATCCGGATGAACTAAGCGAGGGGGAGAGGCACCGCGTCGCACTTGCACAGGTGCTGATACGGGAGCCTATAATCGTGATCCTAGACGAGCCTTCAGGGACTATGGACCCCATAACACAGCAGGACGTTTCGCGCTCGATAAAGACGGCGAGGAACGAGCTTGGTCAGACGTTCGTCATAGTCTCGCATGACCTCGGCTTCGTGTTGAACACCTGTGAGGAGGTCATACTAATGCGGGACGGCAAAATCGTAAAGATTGGCAAGCCGGCAGAGGTGATCCAGTTCTTTACGCCGGAGGAGAAGGAGGAGCTAACGTAGTCCAAATACGGACTCACGGGATAGGTCCATAAAAAGCCCATTCTCATTTCCTATCGACACGACAATCTGTTTCTGCTCCGTGAAGCTGCCTACAACCTGTGCAGAGAACCCAACGCCGCGCAGAAGATTCAGGATGGCGCTGTCTTTTGAGGCGAATATGAAGCCCATCGCGGGGTACGAGATCAGCCACTCCGAGAGCGATATCGCCGGAGGTTTTGGAATCGCCTCGAGGTCCACGGTTGCGCCGGTCCCGCTGGCTTCGCAGAGCATCGCCAAGCTTCCAAGTATTCCGGGGGCACTGATGTCTCTTGAAGAGGAGATATAACCATTATCTATGGCAGCTACTATGGTGGAGATCATCCGCTGCAGCTCCTCCTTCGTGCGTTTCAACGTACTGTCGAAGCACCTCACCCAGCCCTTTGTTCCGAAGGCCCCTTCGAGGTCTATCGCCATTATCAGCTTGTCGCCAGGTAGTGCATCCGTCCCTTTGGCAACCCTCTTTGCGATCCCAACTACCGCGGCATCGATCGCCTCGTATGAAGAATCAGGATGCGTGTGACCTTTGAGGAGCTTCAGCCCATATTTTTCGAGACCGGTCTTTATCCCCTCGGCCATCTTGCGCCTGGTGGCAGGTGATCCGGAGATTACGTCAACATATCCCAACGGCTTTGCGCCTTTTACAACAACATCGTTGACGTTAACGAGCACGGAGTAATATCCTGCAAACCATGGATCTGACTTCACGAGATCCTCGGTGATGCCATCTGCTGAGACGACAATCTTAAGGTCAGCGACATCAAGAACACCGGCATCGTCATAGTCCGACTCGCCGAGAATTTGGAGGATCTCGCCGATCTCAAGCTTCCGCTTCAATCCTTTGTAGCTCCTCGCAGCAGAGATCACCTGGGCAAGAGTCTCCAAATTCAACCCTCACGATAGAAGAAGACAATAAGCGTCAGAATAATAAGTTTTATGATATGCACATAGTCCGATTAAGGCGGTCATTCAGTCGGAGGCGGTCTTCGCATGGAGCGGATTATGCCTTACTTTTCTAGGAACACAGGTCACTTCAACTGACGTGCTTATCCCTTTGTAAATACATCGCAAGCGTGCATTCCGATGTTTGGTCATTGAGAGGGCAGCCGTGCTTGGAAAAAAATATAGGAGGCAGAGAAGAACGAGAGATGAGGGAGCTTCTTGAAGATTACTGAAGGCCAAATGGTAATTTATACCAAGACAGGTACCGAGGGGAAGGTCATCAAGATACATGAGCTGGATGGAAAGGTATGGGCAGAACTTGACACTACAGGGCTCCTCTATGAGGAGGGCGCGCTGGAGCCAAGGGCTGAGGCGAAGGGGGAGTTTACGAAGGCGGCATCCAATAAGACGGTCGACCGGGAGGGCGCTGCGCTGCCAGATATAAAGGACGAGGGCAGGCCCGACGATAGCGGTACAGTAAGTGGCGGCGGCTAGCCATAGAGAACGTGGATAAGGGGCACGGATTGATGCGAAAAGCAGTAGTGCTGGACAAGTCAGGGACTATCTTTGACCCCTGCAGAGTCATCTATGACCTCAGTTCCAAGAAGTGCGTCTTCCATGAGAATACGCTGAGGTATGTCGTAAGAAGGGAGGAGGCGCTTGTCAACATACGAGGTGCGATGGGCGCCATTATCAAGGGCAACCTGCAGGGAGTCAGCTTCAAAGCAAGCTGCGCTGCATTCGTGCCGGTCCCCGAGGTCAGGCCTTGTGCGTTGTGCGAGAAGGATGTTCTGGAGGGCATCAGGCAGGTATCCGAGTTGGCGCAGTCGCATTGTAATTCCGAGCTCGGGGTCTGTGTAGCAGTAATAGTCAACAGAGCGGGAAAGGTTACAGGGACCGTTGGCTTGGGAGGCAGGCTTTATGGCGAGGTTAGAGGCGCCGTCAGCAGGATGCAATGCGGCGGATCGGATGTTTTTCTTGCGACAGGAAATTGCATGGAGATGACCATGAAATGTGCAGGCATCCTTGGGATACCAAAGGAGTATGTCCTCTTCGACGCATCGCCTGAAGACAAGAGGGACCTGGTGAAGAGACTAAGGGGCTTTTATGGCGCGGTAGTCATGGTTGGGAACGACATAAATGATCTCACGGCCATGAGGGAGGCGGACATCTCGATAATCGTTAGGAGGGAGGGCGCAACCTCCGATGACAGAGTCAGCAGATGCGAGGACGTGGACTATGTCGTGCCAACCCTTAACGAAGTCGAGGGCATAGTCAACGCGATAGGATCGGCCTGATCTCGTAATATCTTCCCTGGTATTCAGAGTGAAAATGGGGCAGATAACGCGCGATCTCGGCCTCGAGTGATCGCATCGCACGCACCTGGGCGTCATCCGCGAATGCTATGAGGTGCCTGCGGTGTGACTCCTCGCATAATACGCTACAGGGAACGAACCCTGAGATAGTGACGAAGTAAGGCTTTGTATCGCCTCTACGGCTCAGTTCAGCCAGCTCATGCTCGTGCTGCTCGTCCAGAGCATACCTTATGCGTTCGCTGAAGGAACGGATACAACAATCAGGATAATCCAAGAAGTGACCGGTTTCATGGTCTTCAAAGTTCTTCGAGAATACGCCGATCTGGGTGGAGATATAAGGGTCCAGGGCAGGGCGGACCGGCGGCTGCCATCTCTTGACCAAGTCCTGCTGGACTTGGAGGCGGGGCAGGACATCAAAGAGGCGGTCGTCTAGGAAGAGCTGGGCGATATGCTCAGCGAGATTTGGAAACGCAGGGTATATCGCCCTTGCGTCTGAGGGCGAGCTGCACGAGGAGAGGGCAATCAGAATGCCCGATATCCGCGATAAAGAATCAAGACCGTTGCTTGGTGGCATAGAAACCAACTGATGAGGTCAAAAAAAGAAAAAAGGGAGGGTTTAGTGCGACGGGACGATCAGGTTCCTCTCGCCGGCTGGGACGAACTCCCTCAGCGCACCTTTTCCGAAGCAGAGCCTCGGGTGCGTGAAGTCGAACTTCAAGTCCTTGTCGGCAAAGGCAACCTTGATCAGCGGGTTGGTCGTCCAGGCGTCGTTCCTTCCACCGTGCGCTGCTGAGACGATGCCACAGTATGCTGACTGGTGGCCTACGTTGAGCGCATAGTTCGGGTAGTTGGTGCCCCTCAGGTTGAACGGCAGACCCTCGTCGCTCCTGTAAGAGAAGCTGTTGACTGAACCGCACTGGTCCTGCTGGTCATAGCCATAGAACCCAAGCCTGCCCATCTCCTCCTTGTGGAGCAGCTGGCTCAGATACCAAGCGTTGATGCCGGCAGTAGAGTGGCCTGTCGCCAGAGAGACTGCAACGCCTGCACCTGCAGATACAACTGCTGCCCTCTGTGATCCACCGAAGTGGGTCTCCATGAGCGCCGGGAACTTCTCGTACTGCTCAAGCCCGTATAGGGTTACTTCTGTTCCTACATCCTTGATCAGGTCCCAGCTTGGCTTGCTCTTGCCGAAGCCGCCGTATCTCTTCTTGACGTAGTCTGCACCGTAGTAGCAGTAGTCGTCAAGGACGTCGTCAGTGTAGGTGCATGTTGCGTATTGTGTGAATCCGACACCGCCTGACATGTAGCTACCAAGGTAGATCTGGTCGTAGAGGACTGCTGCCATTGAGATTGCCTCGAGTGCAACCCATACCGGATCCTGCGGCTTTACCCTGGATGCCTGGCAGATATCCGCCATGTATCCGAGAGGTATACCACCGGGCTCGTTCGGGCCCCTCGCGCGCCGCCATGGCATGAGCGTTCCCATCTCGATGACCTCGGCGTGCTTTGCAGCGAACGCGAACTCACCGATTGCGGCCTCGCCAGCCATCAGCTTGTAGGCATTTACCATTGCCATGCAGATCTGCATAGCGGCCCACCTCGACATGGTTCCACCGTCGCAAGTCATTGAAACGATGGTTGGCATGTGGCAGACCTGGTAGATCTTCTTGCCGATAGCCTTCTTCAACGAAGCAGCTTGGTCAGCAGGGAATTCCTTGTTTATGTCGATCAGCATCCTCTTGTCAATCTCGTCGGCCAACGCGTCGTCGCCGGTGAAGACCTTGACATAGCTGTCCGACACAAGACCTGGGTCGGTCTCGACCATGTGCTCTTGGATGACTGCTGCGCCAGGGAGTGCGTGGTTCAGCACCTCAAGGTAGTGGTTGACAGTTTCGGGAGTCACTTCCTTGCCTAGACGCTTCTGCAACACAGTGTGGGCAGAGTCAAGACCAACTATCACGGTCCGCCTAATGTCGTGCCACATCTGCTGCATTGCGGCGTTGTTGACAAAGTGCAGATCGTCGCCCTCTACATATATGTCAGTGTTGGAAATCCTGTATGGCATCAGCACCCTCTGCCCCATCGGTATGCCACCGAGGTGCATGTCAGGGTTGTAGAATGGCACAGACCTCTCCTTTGCCACCTTCTTGGCAGCTTCTACGAACTCCCTCTTCCTCTTTGATTGCTTCCAGCCGTCATAGATGTAGTATTTTGTGTTCTTATCCTCTGGCGCCTCTTTGAACTTCTTGCGAAGCGCTTCTATGAACATTTTCTTCTCTGAGCTCATTTCATGCTACCTCCTTAGATCCCCTTGACCCTGTTCGGATCAAAGCCTGCCTCCGTCCTGAGCATATGGAGCCGTTCGATGAAGCTTACGACCTCTTTGTCGGTCCTGAAGGCTACATCTTCGACCCTGTATTCGCTCGTCCTCTTTCTGAGCTCGTCTTCCTTGATTGGCTTGCCAACCGAAATTGGCTTGTCCAGAGGAACGCCGATCTGGTCCTTGACATAGACTACCTCACCGGTCTTCTTGTCGAACTGGAACCTGCGGAGCGCGTCGAACATCATGCCATTCTCGTCAAGTCTTAGAGAGTGGCCGTGGACGGTGGCACCCCTTATCCCGCACCTTGCTGGATCAAAGATTTCAGTCTCAACAAGCTCCTTGGCAACCTTCTCAAGATCCCTTTCCCTCGCTTCGAGTGGAACGCGTCCCGAGAGTACACCAATGTCTACACCACGGTACCTAGTGTGACCTGTCCATGCTCTCATGTACGGGGTCAATGGCGTGAAGTAGACGGAGTCGGTCATTTGTATGTACCTGATCCTATCGCCAGCCTTTGCGCCGGGTGTCGGCTCGACAAGCTCTCTGATCGGGCACGCAGGCTCACCCATCTCTTCAAGAGGCGGGTGGACGCTCTTGTAAGCCTCGCCTGGGACTCTGTGGCCCATGAGCCTCACAATATCGTCATCGCTGACGGTCCTTAGCTTCTCAAGCTTGTAGGATGGGTCCATGTACTTCTTCCTATTTGCGGCAACCTTGGATTTGCCAGGATAGAATTGTGGTTTATAAGTTGCCATTTTAGACTCCTCCCTTGATTGCTACTGCTGCCTCATTGACATACTTCAGAGGCTCCCTCAGTTCGGGTACTTCACTGAGCACTTCACCAGTCGTGCCGGAGATCTTCTCTGGCGTGTAGATGGTTGTGCCAGCGTCAAGAGCTACTGCAGCTGCGACGCACGGGATTGTGAAGCCCTTGCTGTGCCTTGTCACGATATGGTTGCCGGCAAAGACTGCGGGGTTTCCTCCGCCGTATATCGAGTGGCTGAAGAAGGCCATCTCTACACCTGTACCCTCAACTCTGCCAAAGTCTACACCTGGCAGGCTCGTCTCCCTTTCGATGAGGTCGTTGAAGTAGATGAAGACGGACGGGGTGTGTTGCATCGACCTTGCTGCGCCGCAGGTCACCATTGTTCCTGCAAGCAGCCCTGCAGAGGCGTATGCATTCCATTTGCTGAGGTCGTCAGTTGTGTAGTTGACATAGCCAGAAGGCGCCTTCGCGAGCGGCTTGATTATGCCGTCTGCGATTGCTCTCTTTACAGTTGAGATAACAACATCGCCGAGAGTTCCCTGCTTGGAATTCTCCTTGACGATATCATAGACCAAATTGTTTACATTTAGCCCCTGATATGCAAGTCCCATTAGGTGAAGTCTCTCAAAGTCGCCAATGGCATCGCCCATCTCGAACATTGCGGCCTGCTCCAAGATTGATGATAGAGCCGCAGCGTTCATGGCATTCTTCTTGGTAATCAAGGCAATGTGTGCGCATGGAACGTTCCTGAGCGCATAACCCATGCCTTCATTCTGTTGTGGAACTGAGAGTAAGGAGGTCACGTTTCCGCCAAGCATTTCCATTGTTTGAGGATACCTCCCCCAAACAGAGGCATGTACCAAGTCCGCATCCCAGATGTTGACTTTGAATTGGTCAACGATTGCACAACAGAGGGCAGCTGCCGTTGAGGTTGCTCCAGTAGTGTATTCTACGCCTGCATTAAGCCTCTTGGCCGGGACCTTAACGAGAAGGTGCTTCCCGCCCTTGAGGACTTTGACGTCTGTATCATCGTCTGCGCTAACCTGGAGGTTCTTCTTAACTTCGTCGGCTATGCTTGCGGCGCTCTTAACGAGGTCCACCTTGAGGGACCTGCCGTTAATGAGGCACCCCTTGCCACCGACTGCTCCAGTCGCAAGAGCCTTCTCAACGCCCTCTAGATTGACGGAGACGCACTGTTTAACGTAAGATACCATCTTTTGTATCGCTGGGTTTTGCAATGGACTCAATGCCTCTAAAGGAACCTTAGAGGCGAAAACTCGTCCTCGATCGTCGTATAGATCTACTTTATCTGAATATTTCGCCATAGGACTCCTCTCTAGAGTTTTGTTGCGGTCTAACTAACATTGCGGAAATATTAAAGCATTGCTTACAAATACAAGAAGTTACATTAAAACCGAAAGAAGACATATATATTCATTGTTTCATATGGAACGATTGACTTGCTGTGGAATGAAGGGGAATATAATTAATAAAATGAAGCGTCATCGGCCTTTTGACGTAATTTTTTCGATTAATACCGAGAGCGAGTCCACTATATTTGATTCCTCGATCTTGATGGTCATCATGGGGATCGTGACGAACTTCTCTATGATGCTGGCCACTATGGAGGCGCATATGAGTCCGTCAACTTCGTCGCGTTCGGCTTTGATAGCGCTGATGATCGCGCCTTCGATATCAGACGCCGGATACTCCTTGATCGTCACCTTCTTCCCGTTGAGCTCGAGGTTGTGCCGGGAGAACTTGTCCAGCGATGACCTAGCAGCGATAAGGCCTACGACTAGATCGCCCTCTTTGACGCCTACTTTCGGTTGAAAGAAATGTATAATCTGGCGCAGCGTAGAGAGGCGGAGGTCCCGCTCCTGAGAGATCACCTTGTTTAGGGTACTTAGCGGGATTCCGGAGCCATCGCTCAGATCCTTCATAGACACGCCCTGTTGTCGCATTATGGACTTGAGTGATCCTATGAATGACTCGTTCGATGTTAAGGCGGATTTTATGAGGGCGTCGTATACATCCGGCTCTCGATGCATTAAGATCATCTCACAGGCTGCTGATCTCTTCCTGCAGCAGTCCAAGGATCTTCTCCCTGTAGGATATGAAGGGAGGGCTCAGCCTCGATCGAGGATAATCAAGATCGATCGATACAGTTGTCTTCACCTTTGTGGGGCGCTTGGTAAGGACGGATACAGACTGGCCAATGAACACGGCCTCATCGACGTTGTGCGTTATGAAGACGATGGTTTTGTTCAGCTTAGACCATATTGAGAGGAGCTCCTTCTGCATTATCGATCGGGTCTGGGCATCCAGATCTGCAAATGGCTCGTCCATCAGGATTATCTCTGGGTCGACCGCTAGCGCCCTAGCAATTGCCACCCGCTTCTTCATACCGCCTGAGATCTGGTGCGGATAGTACTTCTCAAAGCCTTCTAGACCTACCAGGTCGAGATATTTGGTTGCGATCAGGTCTGCGTCCTTGATGCGGTAGAGTTCCAGCCCCAATTTCACATTGCTGATTACGTTAAGCCATGGAAGCAGCGAGTCCTCCTGGAAGATCACTCCAAATCGCTGCTTCTTAGGGTCCGGAGGTTGACCGTGGATAAGCATGCTGCCATGCGTCTGTTTTTCCAGACCGCACAGTATCTTTAGAAGAGTCGTCTTGCCGCATCCGGACGGACCGACTATGCATGCAAATTTACCCTCATCGATGGTGAGGTCTAGATTGTCTATGACGTTTATCGTGTCATTTCCAGCGATGAAGCTTTTGCTTAGCTCTTTAGCGATGATCAATGGTGGCATGATGGTCACTACGCTTTAATCTCCACGCGCCATTTGAAAAGGCGCCGCTCGCCAGATAGCAACATATAATTCATGGCAAGGCCGATCAATCCGATTACGACCATACCTAGAACTACGACGTCTATCTGGAGAAGGTTAGCATACTTCAGGATGAGGCGCCCCAGCCCGACTGGTTCCCCGCCCATCATCTCAGCGGCCACGATGCACATCCACCCCACGCCGAGCCCGACCCTGAGACCATTCATGATCTCCGGGAGGGCGCTCGGGAATATAATCTTCTTTATTATGGCATTGTTGTCTGCGCCAAAACTCTTCGCCATGTTGACCAGTGTCTCGGAGGTGCGTTTGACGCCTGCTATTGTGTCAAGGAGTATCGGGAAGAAGATGCCTATCCAGAGAAGGAAGATGTACCGGTTGATTCCGGTAAGCAGAATTATTGAAAGAGGGATCCATGCGATAGGAGGGATGAAGCGAACGATCTCGGTTATTGGGGATGCGAAATTCTTTACCAAGGGCTTTACACCCATCAATAGTCCTAGAGGGACTGCGGTTATGATAGCAACGGCGAAGCCAAGAAGCACCCTGTAAAGGCTAACGCCGATGTGCCACCAGAGGGTGTAGCCGTCAATGTCTCCGATGGTGCTGATCTTCAGGAATGCCTGGAATACCTGAACAGGCGTTGGCAGGAATGGCGAATTCATCATCATGGTTACCGCCTGCCATGCGACGACGAATACCGCCAAGGAGGCGCCCCCGATGAGCAAACTACGGAACCTGTCAATTTTGGGCACAATAGTCACTCCAAATCCAGCATTAGCCGTAGCTTGTGTCGACGAAACTATCTATGAATGAGTCGACTTGTGATGAGTTGACGGTAGTTACAGTTCCAAGCTGGATCATCTGCAACAGGAACGTCTTCATGCTATCGACGTTGACCGTGTAGTTGTATGCCACGTGACTGAATGCGATGTCAATCACAGATTGTGAGAGCTGGGTATAATTTCCCGCAATAAGCTTGGCTGAGACGGGATTTGAGTTGATATAATCGGTGGCATTCTTGTGTATCTGAACGATTTTTGTCACAAGCGCCGGATTGGATGCAATAATCTTGTTAGAGGCGACTAGGACGCAGCATTGGTGGTTGGGCATCAGATCGTGTGAGGTCAAGAGGACTTGTGCTCCAGACTGGCTGATAGCAACAGATGGCACGGGTTCCCACGCAATGAATCCGTCTATCTCGCCGTTGTTGAAGAGTATGGGGAGGGTGGAGATCAGAGCGGGGCTCTTTGTGACGGTCAGGTTGTTGTTCATGATAAAGGCGGAGAGAAGGATGTCTTGGATCGTCCCGGTGCCGGGCGTTCCAATGACCTTGTTGTTTAGGTCGCTAATTGAAGAGATCGCACTGCTGGTCACCAGAGTGGATCCTTCGAGGTTGACAGAGGCTACAATCACGGGTATGTTCGAGCTCGAGCCCGCAAGAGCTGCCGCGCGACCGTTGATCGCAGGAGGGGCGCCTACATATGCAAAGTCCAGGTCGCCGGCCAAGAAGCTCTGCATAAGAGTTGGCCCGCTACTGTAGCTGGAGAGTTTGATTTTGATTCCGTTCTGCTCAAAGTAGCCATTGGCGATAGCAACGTGCAGGGCTAGCTGATGCAGGTCGTTATCGAGGCACCCTATTCTGACCTCGATCATTGAGGAGTAGTTAAAGAAACCGGACATGTAAAGGCCAGCTGCGCCTACGACTACAATAAGGACAATTCCCAACACAATAAGGGATTTAGCCATGGCTTAATTGCGCCCTAATCCACTTGAGACACCGCAGATATATCATTTACGTATACAATTAGGCGTTGACCACAGCCAATGCTGCAGCTAGCGTGCCTTCTTCAGCGTGGATTAAATCATTGGAGAAGCCCACAAGGACAGAGTCTCCTTCAACTAGTTTGAACGACTCTTCCAGATACGAGGCGAGCGCAGGGTAGACTTTGGAGATATCTTCCGTCATGAGGGGCAACGTGATTCTGCCGCCCAGATAGGAGAAGATCACCAGACCGTCGGCGCCATTCTTCACAGCAACGTCCCTGAGCTTTGTAAGAGGCATCTTTGTCAGTTCTGATCGGATGTGGATTGCATGGGAAGGGAGATCAATGCCCATTTCGCTCAAGTTGAACGAGATGCGCTTTACCAGTAGCCCTTTCAGCTCATCGGCGATCCCGTTGCCAGTTTCGGTCAGGGTGCAACCGCCGATTGAGTCGACTGCGATGACGCCCCTTTCCACCAATTTCTTGATTATGGTCCTTATGGACCCCTCGCCTATCTTCATCTTCTTTGAGAGGGCGATCCTACCTATAGAATGCGCAGAGTCGATGATCAAAATCGCAGTAATGATGTGCATAGGTGAAAATGCAGGGGCAGGCCCCCGTGGCTGCTCGCTCTTAGTCACAGACTCCAAGAATTTTTTTAAGGGGGACATTTGAACGCCCGTTTATCCTATGGAGTCGCGGTATTTTCTCCTTTTCGGTTGCATGAGGCCGATGGTATGCGGACCATACAGAAGAGACAGTAGAGAATAAGTTTCATTAAGATGCTAAAGGGAGTCATTTACAGGGTAGTATAATGGTAGTGAAGATGGAAGAGAAAGGCCTTGTAGGGATAAGCAGATGCTTCAGAGGAGCGCTGAGCGGCTATGACAAGCCGGCCAAGCTGCTCTTTGTGGGCTCGCCGGCGACCTGCCTGCCGTTTGCAGAGTTCCTATGTAATTCAATCAAGGACCTGCCCATAGAGCCGCACTTCATGGCAGGGGCAGATACAGGAAGGATAAGGAAGATATCGCGCGCAGAGGGGTTCGGTTATCAGCTAGGGGATGCGAGCTCTGGAGCGAGGTTTGACATTGTCGTGCTACTCGGCGGTCTCGCAATGGCAAAGACATACGTAGACCCAAAGATGCTGAGGCAAGAGCTGCTTAAGGTAAGCGACCTCAATTTCGTCATAGCATTCTTCTTCCAAGGGATAATGCGCAAACCGGAATGGGTCGAGGAGTTTGGATTTGGCTACATAATCGACGCAGACTTGAGCAGAGTGGTGTTGGAGGGCATGGAATGATACAGGATCTGAATGGAAAGGCGCCTTCGATAAGCAGAGAGGCGTTCGTTCATGAGGCGGCGGTGGTGATTGGCGATGTAGTCATAGGCGACGGCGCTAATGTATGGCCTGGGGCAGTGCTCAGGGGAGACATCGAACGGATAACGGTAGAGGATGGGGCTAGCATACAGGACGGAGCGCTGATCCATACGGACCCCGGTTTTCCGACATTGATAGGCAAGGGCACTACGATTGCGCATGGCTGCATCGTACACGGTTGTAAGATAGGTGCCCAAACGCTCGTCGCGATGGGAGCGATAGTGCTCAACGGAGCAGAGGTCGGCAGCAATTCGATAATAGGCGCCGCGGCACTGGTCCCCGAGGGCAAGAGAATACCCGATAGATCCATAGCAATGGGCGTTCCTGCGAAGGTGATCAGGGCAGCAGGTGCAAGCGACATCGTAAGAATTGAAGAAACTTCCGCTGCTTACCTAAGACTGATGAAGAGATACAAGAAGTAGGTCGGCGGCTCATAGTTTTTTGTATTCGAAGATCACCAGCAGAGCTATGCCGACAACCATCGGAAGGATGCTCACTACCTGAGCTGTGAAGGGCGAGGCGTAGAGAAAGTACCGGCTCAAGACCACAAAGCTGAATGCGGGCGAGAATGTGAGAAGGATCGCTATCGCATATATAATGACTGATAGAAGCTTCATGTGAATCATCTCTGCGGTGCCAGCAATCTTACGTTTGGAATAGATGCAAGCTGCTCCTTTATAAGTGCAATGGGGGCTTCGTTCAAGCTTGTGAAGCCAACCACGGAACACCGGTCAGGGTAAATGTGAATATAACGATCAAGGTCGAACCTGAGGATGCTCTCTTTTGGTCCGAAGGTGACCTTGAACGGGACCTTGGCGGAGAGGAAGCGCTCCGCAGCACTCAGGATAAATGCCTTCTGCTCCTTCGGCACCTTCCTTCCTGCCTTCTTCTTGCCGACTCCGAGTCCTTTCGTCTCGCCCTTCTTGAGTTCAATCTTGACGATGCCCTTGACCTCACTGACGGTGACAGAGTCACCCTCGAACCTTACCTCGAATGGGCGACCTTCGTTAAGCCAATTGCTGACCTCAGCCAGAGCTTGATTTTCCATATGACCCACAGGTTGCTAATTGCATTTATCAGTATTTAATAGTGACGCAGGCATTCAGTAGCATGCACTCTATTGAGGACTCGATGGGGCGATGATTTATCACGATCTATTTGCAACGCTTGGTTAAAGTTTTTATATAATAAGGGTCATTTAGCCCCTATATCAAAAAAGGTGTTATCGGATGCTAGAAATTCGATGGCATGGTCGTGGCGGTCAGGGAGCAGTCACCGCTGCTGAGATACTTGCAACAGCGGTAATCAACGAAGGGAGGTACGCGCAGGCCTTTGCGGCCTTTGGGCCAGAGAGGCGGGGCGCGCCCGTCCTAGCATTTACGAGGATCAGCGATTCAGAGATACTTCTTCGCTCGCAGATTTACGAGCCGGACGTGATCGTTGTTCTGGACAAGAACCTCTGCACGATGGAGGGAGTAAGCGATGGGCTAAAGCTTGGAGGGACGGTTGTCCTAAACACGAACGCTCCGCCTGAGAGTTTTGTGAGTACTTTTCCGCAAGCAAGCAGAATTGCCACGGCCAATGCGACAAAGATAGCAATTGAGAGCATAGGGTCCCCCATCACCAATACAGCAATCCTTGGCGCTTTGGTAAAGGTCACTGGGATCGCCAAGATGGGCACTCTCGAGGACATCTTCAACGAGAGGTTCAAGGCTTATGCAGAGAAGAACGTGAATGCCGCAAGAAGGGCTTATGCAGAGACAACGATTGTGGAGAGGGATGTCTGAGATGAAGTGTGCAAAGACCCCGCTCAAGGGCTGGAAAGAATTGCCCGAGGGAGGGACCATAACTGAACCGGGCAGCTCGGTGCTCTTCGATGCGAGTGCATGGAGAACGTCGATGCCAATCATTGACCATGCAAAGTGCACAAAGTGCGGCATGTGTTGGATATTCTGCCCTGAGGCGGCGATAAAGGTCAATCCAGATGGCAGCTACGAGGTCGAGTATATGTACTGCAAGGGATGCGGCATCTGCGAGAGGGCATGCGCAGTCAAGGCGATCAATATGGAGGAGGAGAAGAGATGAAGAAAGTTGGATTGAGCGGCAACTACGCCATCGCGTATGCCGTCAAGATGGCAGATGTGGATGTCATTGCGGCGTACCCTATAACGCCCCAAACGACGATTGTGGAGAAGCTCTCCGAGTTTGTAGCGAATGGGGAGCTTGACGCGGATTACATAAATGTTGAATCGGAGCACTCCGCGATGAGTGCGTGCGTAGGCGCGTCGATGACGGGGGCGAGGGTATTCACTGCAACCTCATCGCAGGGTCTCGCATTCATGCATGAGGTTCTATTCATGGCGGCGGCCCTAAGGACGCCGATGGTAATGGCCAACGTGAACCGCGCCCTATCGGCACCCCTCAACATATGGAATGATCATGCCGACGCTATGGCGGAGAGGGATGCAGGGTGGATCCAGCTCTGGGTGTCATCTGCGCAAGAGGCTTACGACACTACGTTGATGGCATTCAAGCTCTCAGAGGAGACCCGGCTGCCGGTGATGGTAAACCTTGACGGTTACGTCTTGAGCCATACATACGAGCCGGTAGAATTGATAGCCGAAGAGGCCGTAAGGAAGTACATACCGTCTAGGCCGCTCGTTAACAGGCTTTCGCCGAAGACGGCCTTCAGTGTTGGTGTTGTGGGCCCTCCGGAGTACTACTTCGAGATGAAGTACCAGGCAATAGATGCCATTGAAAGGAGTCGCATGCCCATAAGCAAGATCACAGCTGACTTCAATCGCAGCTTCGGCAGAAGCTATGACGACGTCTATGCCTATGGTATGGAAGACGCAGAGTATGCACTCCTGACCATGGGGTCTATGACAGGCTCCGCCAGAGTTGTAGCAGAGGAGTTGAGGAAGGAAGGGCTCAAGGCAGGAGTGGTATCGATAAGAACGTTCAGACCGTTCCCGGTCGAGAGGCTGATTGAGAAGGTAGATGGGCTCATGGGGCTGGGGGTAATGGACAGGGCAAGCACCCCAGGTGGACCGTCGAATCCTTTGTTCAGCGATATCGCAGCCTGTCTCTGTGGACTCAAGGATAGACCGATCCTCCAGAGTTTCGTGAGCGGACTGGGAGGCAGAGACATCTCGCCTGACAACTTCAGAACGATGTTCAAGGCGACGAAAGAGGCTGCGGACGCGAAGGCTCCGAAGCCTTGCATGTATGTGGGGTTGAGAGAATGAGCACTTCATTCAGAACTCTTAAAGACCTACCGAAGGAAGAGCTGCTGGCGCCGGGGCACAGGTTATGCGCGGGTTGCACAGTAGGCACGACAATAAGGCAGATACTCAAGGCGGCAGGGAAGAACACGGTAGTGGTCTCGTCAACGGGCTGCGTTGAGGTTGCAACGACATACTTCCCGCAGAGTGCATGGAGGGTCCCATGGACGCACGTTGCGTTCGAGAACGCAGCCTCGGTCGCTTCTGGAATACAGCACGGAATGGCAGCGCTCTACCGGAAGAAGAAGACGGACGAGAAGCTCAACATAATCGCGCTTGGAGGGGACGGAGGGACTTTCGACATTGGCATCCAAGCGCTGAGCGGAGCCCTTGAGAGGGGAGAGGATTTCGTCTACGTCTGCTACGACAATGAGGCGTACATGAATACTGGAGTCCAGAGAAGCTCCGCAACGCCTTATGCTGCAGCGACTACGACATCGCCGCCCGGCAAACTATCCAAGGGTCAGAACAGGGACAAGAAGGACATGATGGCGATAGCGGTTGCCCACGGAATACCTTATGCGGCGACCGCTTGCCCGTCGTATCCGTATGACCTGATGAACAAGACAAGGAGGGCACTGGATGTCGAGGGGCCTGCGTTCCTGCATGTCCTTACGCCTTGCCCGACAGGCTGGCGTTTCGACATCAGCGGGGGGATAGAGATGGGGAAGCTGGCAGTGCTGACGGGGCTCTGGCCGCTCTACGAGGTTGTAGACGGCAAGACGAAGCTTACAGTTCAGGTTCCCAGGAGGGAGCCCATAAAGAAGTATCTCCAGGCGCAGGGCAGGTTCAGGCATTTAAAGCCGGAGGACATAGCTAAGATACAAGAAAAGGCGGACGCCGTCGCAGTAAAATTCGGCTTGGGTCCGCTCAGGCAGTGAACAGCTCAATGGCGGCATTGCAAAACTTGATGAAGATGAAGGGCCTAACTCTTACCCTGCTTGTGGTAGCGGTGGTCATAGTAGGCGGGACGGCTGCAAGCAGGGCAATCTCAGGCACTAACCTCCCCTTTGCCGCTGTTCAGTCGGGCAGCATGGAGCCGACGATCCCGACGGGGTCGCTGCTCTTCATCCAATACGTCAGTGGGGAAGACATAGTCGCCGGAGCGTCACCAGTTGGCGACGTCGTGATCTACAGGCCTCCTGCCGAGTACGAGACGATGAGCGATTACTTCTTCTTCACGGTTTATAATCCGACCCCGATATCGCACAGGGCCATAATGAAGACGCAGATAAACGGGACGTACTACTTCCTCACCAAGGGGGACAACAATGCGGGCCCTGACCAATGGCCCGGAGTCCCCAGCTCGTGGGTCCCTGAAACGAGGATAATCGGGAAGGTGGTGTTCTTCATACCCTATGCAGGGTACCCATTCCTTTGGTTCAAGAATCCGATGGTTGTCGCGGGAGCGATATTAATACTTATAATTTTGATAATTATCCCAATAGGAGAAAAAAAGGAAGACAACAAATTTGAGGAAAAACCTTCAGAAAACAAAAAAGCTTTATAAAGCCCCTTAAAACCTTTTATTCCTAATGTAGGTTTCTTGGGGCGCATATGCTATGATCAAGCCTTCAGTCAGGATTGAAAATGTTGTAGCTTCAGTGACTATGAACCAGAGCATCGATCTTGATGCTATTTCAGGCAACGTCCCTGGAGTTGAATACAACCCAGAGCAGTTCCCCGGACTCGTATACAGGCTGTCGAAGCCGCGGACGGCTACACTAATATTCTCGTCGGGGAAGATGGTATGCACTGGGGCCAAGTCAGAGAAAGAGGTCCACAATGCCGTGAAGAAGATCATCAAAAACCTGAAGGACAGGAACATCGTCATAATCGGATCGCCTGAGATCCTAATCCAGAACATCGTTGCTTCAGCCAACCTGAACGCGGAAGTCAATCTCGAGAAGGCGGCATTCCTGTTGGAGAACGTCATGTATGAGCCAGAACAGTTCCCAGGATTGATCTACAGGATGGCAGAGCCCAAAGTCGTGCTACTGATATTCTCGTCGGGGAAGATGGTATGCACTGGGGCCAAGCATGAGGATGAGGTAAAGGTCGCAGTGGACAAGATCCATCTCAAGCTGAAAGAGCTCGGCGTGCTGTATGAAGAGTAAACGGAAAAATGCGCTGGAGCATACTCCAGCCACAATCCACGTTTTATGTTAAATCTCGCTAACCCTTTCGACCGCAGCCGGCCTTGTCAAAGTCCTTGTCCCTGAGCATGACCAAGGCATCCTTGCAGGCAGTGATTGCAGGGGCGCCGCCGGCTACCGCCACGACTCTGATTGCCTCAAGTATCTCCTGCTCCGAGGCGCCCTTGTTGTAAGCGCCGCGCATCGCTGAGACGACACACTCCTTGCAGTGGCGCTGTGCGCCCATCGCCATAATAATCAGCATCTTGACCTTAGAGGGGAGTGCGCCGTCATTCTGCACTGCCGAGTCGCAGAAGTTGTAGAATTCGGCCATCTTTGGATCCATTTGTGCGGCTATGTGCATTATCTCTGGCGCGAAGCCCATCTTCTTGCGGAATGTGCCAGTAAGTTCCTTTGTTTCCTTTGACAAAAAGAGCCACCATGTCAGATATGTACATCTGAATCTTTAACCTTAACGGAGTGGCTACTGCTGGACGGAAGCTAGAGGTAGGGCACAATTATAGAAGGTGAGAGTTTAGCCCATAGTTTATATACAAAAACACATTCTTCTATCTACTGCGATGGTGTTAGAACATGGAAGGTGTATTCGTAAGCGATATGATAGAACCTATACGTAAAAGGGCAAAATTCCGCAACAGGGTATATGTTCTTGACACCACGCTACGAGACGGAGAACAGACCCCCGGTGTCTGCTTTACGCTCGATGAGAAGGTGGAGATTGCAAGGACGCTCGATGCCATCGGCGTAGACGTCATAGAGGCGGGCTTCCCCGTGAATTCAGAGGACGAGATGAACACGATAAAGATGATCAAGGGGTTGGGACTCCGGGCCAAGGTATGCGGTCTTGCAAGGTGCGTAACCGGCGATATTGACGCTTGCCTCAAGGCAGATGTCGACAGGGCACACATATTTATTGCCACTTCGGATGTCCACCTCAAATACAAGCTCAGGATGGACGAGGCGCAGGCGCTGAAGCAGGCAGTCGAGACGACGGACTATGTGAAGGCTCATGGGCTCGAGTGCGAGTTCTCGTGCGAGGATGCCACCCGTACCCCGATTGAGAGGCTCATTAAGTTTTACACCAGCGTCGAGTCGCATGGAGCAGACATGCACAATGTGCCTGACACAGTAGGCGTGATGGAGCCCGAGGCTATGCAGGCACTCATAGGCGTGCTCTGCAGCAGGCTCAAGAAGCCAGTATCGATGCACTGCCACAACGACTTTGGCATGGCGGTGGCAAACACGCTCGCCGGGATCAAGGCAGGGGCATCCCAGATGCACGTCACGGTTAATGGGCTTGGGGAGAGGGCGGGTAATGCGAGCCTCGAACAGACCGTGACCGCACTTGAGGCGATGTATGGCGTAAAGACGGGAATAAAGCTCAGCATGCTCAAGGACGCGTCGAAGCTCATCGAGAGGGCGAGCATGATCAGGCTTACGCCCAACTACCCGATAGTCGGCGACAACGCCTTTGCGCATGAGGCGGGGATCCACGTACATGGTGTTCTTGCCAAGGCCGAGAGCTACGAGCCTTTCACGCCCGAGATGGTTGGGCAGAAGAGAAGGATCGTGATGGGTAAGCATACAGGCAAGCACGCTGTGTCGAATTTCATAAAAGAGAAGTACAATCTGAGCAACGATCAGATAACAGAGGTTGTTGAGAAAGTAAGGTGCCACACGATCAACAAGAAGAAGATAACCGAGGATGACGTCACGACGATAGTAGAGAGCGTGCTCGGCAGCATGTCTGAAGAGGACCGGCTTGTCAGGCTGAACGAGATCCTCGTCGTAACTGGCAACAAGATAACCCCTACGGCATCCGTGCAACTGACGGCGAATGATGCCAGGAAGGTGGCAGCGGGCGTTGGGACCGGGCCAGTGGATGCCCTTTCGAAGGCAATACAGTCGGCGCTCGGCGAGGAGATCAAGCTGCTCAACTACAAGCTAGAGGCGATATCGGGCGGTACAGACTCGCTCTGCACGGTCGAGGTGGAGGTCGAGGACAACGAGGGTAGGACCGCCTCAGGAATGGCAGTCGGCGGGGATATAGTCATGGTCTCGGTCAATGCCATAATGGAGAGCATAAACAGGATCTATGCGAAGAGACGCAGGGAGTAAAGAGAGGCCCCACGGGGCCTCGCTTCCTCTATCCGCCTCAGGAGATCATCTTGCCGAGGCTCTTCTTCATCTTGTCGTACTGCCGCATATCGGCCGCGGATACGCTCATCGTTATGGATTTGAGCGCGGACTCGAAGTGCTTCATCGTTACATCCTTCTTGCGCATCTCCTCCCGCAGAGCGACCAGCGCAGCCTCGCGGCATATTGCCTCGATGTCGGCACCCGTGTAGCCTTCGGTCTTCTCTGCAAGCAGGCTGAAGTCGATGTCCTTCGCTAGAGGCATCTTGCCCGAGTGCACCTTGAAGATCTCCTCGCGGGCGGCTTTGTCTGGCAGAGGTATGTATACGTTCCTGTCAAACCTGCCCGGCCGGAGCAGTGCGGCGTCCACTATGTCTGGCCTGTTCGTGGCGGCGATCACGACTACGTTCTTCAGGGAGACCATGCCGTCCATCTCTGAGAGGAGCTGGTTCACCATGCGCTCCGTGACCCCTGAGTCGCTGCTGCCATTGCCGCGCTGCGGCGCTATCGAGTCGATCTCATCGAAGAAGATGATACACGGTGCGGTCTGCCTTGCTTTCTTGAAGATCTCCCTAACAGCCTTCTCCGACTCGCCGACCCATTTACTTAGCACCTCGGGACCCTTGACGCTTATGAAGTTGGCAGAGCTCTCCGTTGCTACGGCCTTTGCCAGGAGGGTCTTTCCGGTCCCAGGCGGCCCATAGAGCAGGATGCCTCGAGGGGGGGCGATGCCCATCTGCTCGAACAGCTCCGGCTGCTTCATCGGCCACTCAACCATCTCTTTCAGCTGCCTCTTGACGGCGTCCAGCCCGCCAATGTCGTCCCAGTGCACCTCCGGCACCTCGACGTAGACCTCTCTGAGCGCGGATGGCGTTATCTCCTTGAGGGCTTCCATGAAGTCGTTCTTTGAGACCTTGAGCGACGCGAGCACGTCGGCTGGGATGGCCTTGTTGAGGTTCATGCGCGGCACGAAGCGCCTAATGGCCTTCATTGCGGCCTCTCGGCTTAGCGCAGAGAGGTCGGCGCCGCTGAAGCCATTGGTAAGCGATGCGAGCGCCGCAAGGTCCACGCTCTTTTCTGGGTCCAAGTTCTTTGAAAGCAGGACGATCTGCGAGAGGAGCGGTTTAGGACGCGCAGCCTCCATCTCCCCATCAGACGAGTATGCAGCGTCGAGTTCGACGATCCCATCTATGCACGGGATCCTGCCTATGCCCAGCGCCTGCTCGACGGTTGCAGCGGACTCCTGATCAAGACGCCTGGAGAAGGATGCGACGTCCGTGATTCCGAGTAGCGGCTTCAGGCTGCCGACCTTCTCGATAGATCGCCTCAACTCCAACACGGATGCGAGCGGGATCTCCTTAGCAATCTCCTCAAGGCGCTTCTTGTCGACGCTGCCTGCAAAGTCTATTTTGTGCATCTCATTCTGCTTTGCTAGCCGGACTACCTTCTCGTATGTATCGAGCTGCTTCATGTCGTAAGAGGCGATTAGTCCAAGGTACTCAGATAGCTCTCTCAGAATGGCGCCGTCCATTGTGCCCTCGATGGTCTGGCTGGCATTGCCGCCGCTACTCTTTGCCGATTCGATAAGACGCCTTATGTTGATATTCCTAGTCAGAGGCATATTGCGCGTGTGTATCTGCAGGATCTCGAGCCTGCCCTTGGTGTCGGGTATTGCAATCTGTATCTCCCGGTCGAAGCGACCCGGCCTACGGAGGGCGGGATCCACTGCATCCGGACGGTTGGTCGCAGCTATGACAATGACCTGCCCGCGCGCCTTCAGCCCGTCCATAAGAGTCAGGAGCTGCGCCACCACGCGGCGCTCCACTTCACCGGAGACATCCTCGCGTTTGGGAGCTATCGAGTCGATCTCGTCTATGAATATGATGGTCGGGGCATTCTTCTCGGCCTGCTCAAAGATCTCTCTCAGCTTGCCCTCCGATTCGCCATAGTATTTGCTCATCACTTCTGGCCCGTTGATCGTGACGAAGTTAGCGCCTGACTCGCTGGCTACGGCCTTTGCTAGGAGGGTCTTTCCGCATCCGGGCGGGCCGTGGAGCAGGACTCCCTTCGGAGGGTCTATGCCGAGGCGCTTGAAGAGCTCGGGGTGTTTCATCGGAAGCTCTATCATCTCGCGGACCTTCTCCTTTGCGTCTCCCAAGCCGCCAATATCCTCGTAGGTTACCCCGGCGGCCCTGCCTGCTGCTTTAGCCTCGGGCTCCTTTTCCGCCTCTTCCCTCACATCTATGTCGGTTCCGTCGACCACCAAGGCGGGCGAGGACGGATGGATGGAGTCTACCCTGAAGAGCAGGACGCCGGTGAGTTGCGGGACGGAGAGTACATCGCCCGCGCAGAATGCATAGTCCACGATCTTCTCGCCGATGTATGAGACCATAGCAGGGCTTATCGTCATCGATTCGACCGGCGAGAGAACGATCTTTGATGCGGGCGCCGGTTCGACCTTCGAGACGGTAACGCTGTCCTGGATCGATGTCTGTGCATTGAAACGCATGACGCCGTCTATACCTATCACGTTATCATCGTCATAATCATCTTCCATGGGCCAGACCTTGGCGACGGTCTGCTTCTTGCCTGTGATTTTGATGAAATCGCCGGGTTCTAGACCGAGCCTCCGCATGGCCCGCTGGCTGATGAAGGCGAGCCCCCTGTGAGCGTAGTAGGGGTTGAGTTCGGCAACCTCTAGCGATATGGTTCTATTTGTCATCAGATTCACCTTAAGGTAATAGATATTATGCATAGATATATATTTTACTGCGATATATGTCTAGTCAGCGGCGGTCAGCGGAGATCGGCCTGATGGGGAGAGGCAGTCGGCGCATGGTTGAGGCTTACCGAGGGGAACTGCCCCATACGCAGTATTTTTTAAGTACGTCACTCAATTATCACCATCATTTGAACTTACGGGTGCGCGCATCATGGAGAATCTTAAAATCGTCTCCAAAGAGAGGACCGAGAGGCTCGCATGGCTGGCTAGGATAGAGCTTACGGAACAGGAGAAGGAGGAGTTCTCCATGCAGCTGAGCAGGGTCCTAGAGTCCGCGAGTGATCTGGAGAAGCTCGATCTCGCGGCATTAGAGCCTACATTCCATGCGTTTGAAGAGACTGAAAGCCTCAGGGATGATGTCGAGAAGGCAAGCATGAAGCGTGAAGATGCCTTGGCCAACGCTAAGAAGACCAAGGACGGCTTCTTCATCGCGCCAAGGATAGTGTAAAGGCGGTGGCAGATGATGGCAGGGATACTCGACCTCACGCTCTATGAGCTCGTGGATGCCATCAAGAATGGCAGCCTTGATGCTGAAGAGGTGCTTGAGGAGTACAAGAGCAGCATACGGAAGAGCGATGGCAAGGTCAAGGCTTACATTACTCTAAATAGTCATGCTGATGGAGACCCCCGCGGCATTCTGGCAGGGGCGCCCATAGCTGTCAAGGACAACATCTGCACGAAGGGCATGAGGACAACATGCGCATCGAAGATGTTGGAGGGGTACGTCCCACCGTACGACGCGACGGTGGTGAGGAGGATCAAGGGAGCAGGCGGGCGCGTGATAGGAAAGACAAACATGGACGAGTTCGCGATGGGATCCTCGACGGAGCATAGTGCGTTCTTCCCGAGCAGGAACCCATGGGATACAGACAGGGTTCCTGGCGGCTCCTCAGGCGGCAGCGGAGTTGCGGTGGCGGCAAGGGAGGCAGTGGCGGCGCTGGGATCTGACACCGGCGGATCGGTAAGGTGCCCTGCGAGCTTCTGCGGAGTGGTTGGTCTGAAGACCACGTACGGGCTGATGAGCAGGTATGGCTTGGTATCGTTCTCAAACAGCATAGAGCAGATCGGACCCATGACGAGGGATGTCAGGGACTGCGCGCTCATGATGAATGCTTTGAGCGGGTACGACGAGCGGGACGGGACCACTCTGAACGTGAAGGCAGAGGATTATCTCGGCTACCTTGCAAATGACGTGAAGGGGATGAGGTTTGGGGTGCCGAGAGAGTTCCTTGGCGAGGGGACGGACGATGGGGTCAGCAAGGCGGTATGGAGATGCGTGAGTTCCCTCGAGTCGATGGGGGCGCAGTGGGGCGAGGTGAGCCTGCCATCGGTAAGGTATGCACTGCCAGCATACTACATGATAGCAATGTCAGAGGCGAGCTCCAATCTTGCAAGGTATGATGGGATAAGGTACGGAACCAGGGAGGAGGACGAGGGCCTCGACTGGTCGTCTTCATACTCGAAGACGAGGGGGAGGGGCTTCGGGAAGGAGGTAAAACGGAGGATAATCTTAGGAACGTTTGCCCTATCATCAGGGTACTACGAGGCGTATTACATCAAGGCGCAGAAGGTCCGTACACTGATAAAGAACGAATTCGACAGGCTCTTCAAAGAGTATGATGCGTTGCTGGGGCCGACCATGCCATCGCCGGCGTTCAGGCTTGGCGAGAAGGTCAACGACCCCCTGTCGATGTATATGACGGACATCGACACGGTGGCGATAAACCTGGCAGGGATCCCTGCTTTGTCGCTGCCGTGCGGATTCGTGGGCGGGCTTCCAGTGGGCCTGCAGATAATGGCACCGCCGCTTTGCGAGGGGCGTATATTGACTGTGGCGAAGCGCATAGAGGAGGAGCTGCGGCTTGACCTGAGGCCGCCGCTGGCGAGGGGATAGCCATGGCGGAGAACGATGTCGTCATCGGACTGGAGATACACTGCCAGCTTACTAAGCTGAGGACCAAGCTCTTCTGCGGCTGTAGCTCGGATTACCGCGACAAGGAGCCCAACTCAAACGTATGCGAGGTGTGCCTCGGCCACCCGGGTTCGCTACCCAAGCCTAACAGGAAGGCGGTCGAGTTTGCGGTCATGGCTGGACTCGCGCTCAACAGCACCATAAGCGAGAAGACGTCATTCTACCGGAAGAATTACTTCTATGTGGACATGAGCAAGAACTTCCAGATCTCCATGTATGAAACGGCTGGCATGAAGACGATCTGTGAAGGCGGACACATGGAGATCAACGTGGGACCACGGGCCAAGACGATCAAGATTACAAGGATCCAGCTCGAGGAGGACCCTGCAAGGCTGGTCCATATAGGCCCCATCGACCTCTCGCCTTACACGCTTGTTGATTACAACAGAGCGGGCATGGCCTTGCTCGAGATAGTGACGGAGCCAGACATGTCTTCCCCGAGGGAGGCGAGGCTCTTCCTGCAGAAGCTGAGGTCGATAATGGAGCACATCGGGGCATATGACGGCGGGCTTGAGGGGGCGATGCGCTGCGACGCCAATATATCGATAAGGGGGAGCGACCGGGTCGAGATCAAGAACATATCCTCTTTCAAGGAGGTGGAGAAGGCGCTCAACTTCGAGATTTCCAGGCAGCGCAATGTGATTCAGAAGGGAGGGAGGATAACCAGGGAGACGAGGCATTGGGACGAGATCAGGAAGGTAACCATATCGCTCAGGGAGAAAGAGGAGGAGCACGATTACAGATACTTCCCCGAGCCTGACATCGCGCCCCTCATACTGAAGCAGGAGTTCGTGGAGCGCATCAGAAGGCAGATGCCGGAGCTGCCCGACGCCAGGGCGGAGCGGTTCATCAAGGACTACGCCATACCCAAATACGACGCCCAGGTCCTGACCGCGGATAAGAGGCTTGCCGATTTCTACGAGGAGAGCGTCAGGATGTATGGGGATGCCAAGACGGTAAGCAACTGGCTGATGGGCGACGTACTCGGAGAGCTGCACAGTAAGGGGCTCGAGCTGGACGAGGCGAAGATCACCCCTTCAACATTCGTCAACATGCTGAAGATGATAAAGGGGAATGAGATCAGCGGCAAGATAGGCAAGATTATATTGCCCGAGCTCCTCACGAGCGGCAAGAGCGCGCTGCAGATAGTTGATGAGCGCGGGATGCGGAAGGTATCGGACAGGGCGGTGCTAGGCGGCATAGCGGAGGAGGTCTTCAGCGAGAATGTGAAGGCTGTCGGCGATGCGATGCATGACGATAATGCTGTCCACTACCTGATCGGCCAGCTGATGAAGAAGACGAACGGCAAAGGGGATCCCAAGATCGTAAACGAGGTCGTTTGGGAGAGGGTAAGAAAGCTGAGGGGCG